>JAGUWA010000358.1 GCA_020062605.1 Parvibaculum sp.
GGTCGTCTTGGGCGATACCCATGAGACGGTCTTGTGCATGGCGTCTGAGACTCTCATCGCTTCTCTCCTTTGCGGAAGTAACGGCAGAGCTTTGCGCAGCCTTTTTCTAAAGCCTGTCGCTGGGAAGGTCTTTGACCGGGATCAATGAACGGTCCATGCGGTGGAGCCACTCTCGAAAAATAGGGAGCGACGCGGGAGACAGGTTATGGGAATGGTGTCGGGCAAGGTTGCGATCGTGACAGGCGCCGGGGCGGGCATCGGCCGGGCGACCGCGCTCAAATTCGCCGCAGAGGGAGCGAAAGTCGCCGTGTCCGACGTCAATGTCGAAGGCGGCGAGGAAACCGTGGACCTGATCCGGAAGCAGGGCGGTGACGCCTTCTTCACGGCGGCGGATGTTGCCAGACCCGCAGACGTCGAGGCCCTGGTTGCAAAGACAGTCGAGCGCTTCGGGCGTCTCGACTGTGCCTGCAACAATGCAGGTATCGAAGGTAAAATCGTGCCCTTCACCGAGCAGCCGCTCGACAATTTCGACCGCGTCATCGCGGTCAATCTGCGCGGTGTCTTCCTCTGCCTGCAGGCGGAGATAAGTCAGATGCTGAAGAATGGCGGCGGTGCCATCGTCAATCTCGCATCTGTCGCCGGGCTCATCGGCTTTCCGGGGCTGGCGCCCTATGTTGCCTCCAAGCACGGCGTCAACGGCCTGACCAAGAACGCGGCGCTGGAATACGGCAAGCAGGGTATTCGCGTGAATTCGGTCTGTCCCGGCGGTATCGACACGCGCATGCTCGATTCGCTCGCGGAGCAGTCGACCGGCGGCAAAGCGACGAGCCGTGAGTTGATGAATCCGATGCATCCGATTGGCCGGATCGGCACGCCGGACGAAGTTGCGGAGTTGATCGTCTGGCTCTGTTCCGACCGGGCGTCCTTCATGACGGGTGCGAATATTCCGGTCGATGGCGGGTTCGTTGCGCAGTAGCGCCGGACATTTTTTCGTCAGCCGAGCATTTTCTGCATCAGGACGAGATCGAGCCAGCGGCCAAACTTGATGCCCACTTCCGGCATGCGCGCCACCTCGCAGAATCCGAAACGCTCGTGGAGCCTGATGGATGCGAGGTTGCCGGCCTCGATCCCTGCGACCATGGCATGCATGCCGAGATGCGTGGCGGCCTCGATCAGCGGCGTCATCATCGATGCGGCGATCCCGCGGCCTCGCATATCCGCCCGCACATAAATGGAATTTTCGACGGTGAAGCGATAGCCCTCATGCGGGCGGAAGTCGCCGAAGGTCGCATAGCCGGCAATGCGCTCCTCGTCGGCCGCGACGAGTACCGGAAATCCCCGCGATGTGCGCTCACGCCACCAGAGCCGGCGTCCTTCGAGGTCCGATTCCGTTTCGTTCCAGATCGCCGTCGTATTCGCGACGGCATCGTTGTAGATCGCAAGAATGCCAGGAAGGTCTGCATCTTCCGCGTGACGTATCGAAATTGTAGGTGCCGTCATCTTGTCGCCTCGCGTGGGAAGCGCAGTCTTTCGCTGCCGTTCCGGTTCGAAGGCATCATAGCAGTCCGTCGCCTCCCCCCTTGTCGTCGAATAAATTTAATTGACTAATCAATTAAATTTACAGCATGCTGCTTCAGGCCCTGAAACGCGGTGCAGGGCCTTCTTGTGCAGTGTGCCTGAGGGCGATGGAGAGGATTTCGGAATGACCGACACGATCCAGGTGAACGGAGAGCTGGCGAAGGAGCTTCAGAAAAAGCTCGCAAGCGAGGGCGTCGAATATTGCTACGCCAGCTATGTGGATGTTCACGGCGTCTCCAAGACGAAATGCGTGCCGGTGAGCCATCTCGCGCACATGATGGGCGGCTCCGAACTGTTCACGGTCGGCGCACTCGAAGGCATGGGCCTCGTCGGTCCGCATTTCGACGAATGCGCAGCGGTGCCCGACCTCGCCAGCGCCACGATCCTTCCCTGGGACAAGCGCTATTGCTGGTTCGCCTCGGACATGCATTTCCACGGGCAACCTTATGCGAATTGCAGCCGCGTGATCCTCAAGCGCGCGTCGGCAAAGGCCGCGGCGAGAAAGCTCGTCTTCAATCTCGGCATCGAGCCCGAATTCTACGTGCTTCGGCGCGAAGGCGACACGCTTGCCCCGTTGCAGGGCGAGGCCTTCCATGGGCCGACACCCGCTTACGATCTCAACCAGATTTCGCTTGCCGCCCCCTTCCTCGAAGAGCTGACGCGCTATGTCGAAGGGCTCGGATGGGGGCTCTATTCCTTCGACCAGGAAGGCGGGCACGGCCAGTTCGAAATCGATTTCGGTTATGCGGATGCGTTGACGACGGCCGACAGGCTCACCTTCTTCCGCTTCATGGTGAAAAGCATCGCGCGCAAGCATGGGGCGGTGGCGAGCTTCATGCCGAAGCCCTTCAGCAACGACTTTCGTTCCGGTGCGCATCACAACATGTCGCTGATGGATATGGACAAGAAAGAAAACCTGTTCGATGCGTCGGTGCGTCCCGTGGGCGAGCTTGCGCGAAGCTACGGGCTTGAAGCGACCGATGAGACGCTTCATTTCGCAGCCGGACTTCTCGAACATGCGCAGGCGCTCTGCGCCTTCACATGCCCGAGCTACAATTCCTACAAGGGTCTCATCGCGCAGGGAGATATGCCCGACATGTCCTGGGCGCCTGTGCTGCGGGCCTATGGTCGCAACAATCGCTCGGCCATGCTGCGTCTGCCGATGAACCGGCCCTGCATCGAAAACCGTGCGCCGGACATGAGTGCCAATTTCTATCTCTCCGCTGCGATGAGCCTTTATGCCGGTCTCGATGGCCTCGAACGAAAGGCCGATCCGGGGCTGCCGCTCAACGACAATCTCTACCTCGCGCGCGACATTCGTTCACAGGGCGGCAATCTGCGCCGCTTGCCGCGGACCCTCCTTGAAGCAGCCGATGCTCTCGACGAAAGCACTTTCGCCCGCAGTGTGTTCGGTGAGGAATTCATCGACATCTTCGTCGCGCAGAAGCGCAAGGAGTGGGACGCACAGTTCTACATGGTGACGAAAAGCGAACGCGACCGCTTTCTTACCTTCGTTTGAACAGCGGCCGGGAACGGAGAAGTGCCATGACATCCTGGACGAAATCGACAGGACCGAAGGTGGGCGAAGTGATTTCGGAGAAGGGCCGTACCATCGCAGTCCTGCCGATCGGCGCGACGGAACAGCACGGGCCGCATCTCGCGACCGGCACGGACACGATGCTTGCCGAAGCGATCTGCGGGGAAGCCTGCCGCAGGCGAAACGTGCTGATGCTGCCCGCCATTCCCTATGGCTGTTCCTTCGGTCATTCGGATGCCTGGCCGGGAACGCTTTCGCTTTCGCCGGAGACGTTGACGGCGGTTCTCTGCGAGGTTGCTTCCTGGGCGGTCGATGCGAACGGCATCGACCGTCTCATCTTCATATCCGGTCATGCGACGAACGGCCCGTCCATCGAAAGCGCCATTCTGCGGCTGCGCTACAAGTACCCGCAGGCACGTTTCGCGACACGGGGGCTCTGGGAGATATCGGAGGAAGCTTTGCGTCTCTACACGCTCGATGCGGCCGACATCCATGCGAATGTCGCCGAGACGTCGATGGTGCTGGCGCTTGATCCGGACTGTGTTGAGATGGACAGGGCAGAGGACGTGGAAGACGTGACCGTTGGCCTCGTCTGGCGCTATGCCATGCCTGCGGTCACGAAGAACGGCGTCGTGGGGCGGCCAAGTGAATCCTCTGCTAGTCTCGGCAGAGAGATGCTCGATACGATCATCCGCGACTTTGAAAAGCTGCTGGAACAGGCCGAAGGCGAAGATTGGCCAGAGATTCCCGAACCCGTGAAAGGCGGTCAGGTGTGACGGCAGAAGACAAGCGGCAGGACGGCAAGAAGCCTGCGCGCAAGGTGGGGAGACCGGCCACGGAAGGGCCGAACGAAGCGAAGCGCGATGCGATCGCCGCGGCGGCGCTTGAGCTTTTTTCGCGCTCTGGCGTTGCCGCCGTCTCGAACAAGGAGCTTGGCGAAGCGGCGGGCATCAACCCGGCGCTGATCTACTACTATTTCGAGGACAAGGACGACCTCTTCCAGTTCGTCGTGCGAAAGGCGCTCGCCGACGCCCTTGCGGCCTATGACGAGATCAAGAAGGAAAAGGGCGGGATCGACGATCTCGATGCCTGGCTGTCGAGCAATCTTCTGCTGTTCGGCGAGATCACCCGGTTTCTCAAGATCGTCCTCGACTATGCACATTCCGGCCAGCGTTCGGCGCAGACCGATGCCGCGATCGCCCGTTTCTACGAGACCGAGACCGGCCTCATCGCGCATGCACTTGGTGAAGAGGGGGTTGCGCCTGACGAGACCGAAGACCTCGCGCGTCTCGTTTCGGTCTTTCTCGACGGGATCATGGTGGCGCGCATCGTGCGGCCCGAGATCGATTCCGAGAAGCTTGTCGATCTCATGCGCGAATTGCTGAGGCGCAAGGCGCGTTAGCGCTTGTCCTCGAGGTGATCGTTCAGAAGCTTCGCGAACCAGGCGCGGAAGCGTTTGATGCCGTCCTGATCGAGGCCCGTTGCTTCGGCGAGTTGGCGCCCGATGATCGCTTCGCCAAAGGCTGCGTTTGCAGTCAGCATGGCGACGAAGAGCGTATCTTCCTTGTCGGGCGCTGGCTTTCCTTTTTCCTTCGAGTATTCCTCGCGGCGGGCATGGAGCACGTCGACGATCTCGCCCATGACATTGTGTGCGTCCGACTGCTCGGTGGCGCGGCCGGTGAGCAGCAGCCACGACAGGAGTCGCGCCGTGCCCCTGTCGCTCAGCGCCTCGAAGACATGGCCGATATGGTCGGCTGCATCCCGGCTCGCATCGCCTTTACCGAGGGCGCCGAGAAGGGAGTCGCGAAGCTGCGTGTTGGCGCGGGCGATAAGCGCGCGGACGAGACCCTCCCGGCTCTCGAAGTGATGAAGGATGGCGGGATGCGAAATACCGACGTCCCGCGCGATGTCCTGAAGCCTGAGCCCTTCGGGGCCTTGCTTCGCCAACCTGGCCTCCGCTGCGTCGAGGATCAGGCGGCGCGCTTCATCCGCCGTTCGGCGAACCCGCTTTGCAGCCGGCTTTTCGACCGTTTGGGAGGCTGCGGCGCTGGCCGCGGCGGAATTTTTTGCAACGCTGGACACACGATACTCCTATCATGCCGCTTTGATATTGACAATAATGTCAGTATTGGCTATATGACCATCCAAGGCTGGCGGCAGCAGGCTCAGTATAGCAACGGGACATAACCCATGACGATTGCAAGCCCAACAGAGTTTGACGGCAAGCTTGTGGCGAAACGGAAGCGCAAGCGCATTCAGCCGCTGAAGGCCCTGCGCGCGATCCGGGCTCTCATCGCCGACAAGGAAGATACAAGCCAGGTCTTCAGGATCATCGACGCCCTTTCGGGCGGCGCCAACGACCGGCAGTTCCAGCGCTTCGTGAAAACGGAGACCGGACAGCGCATCCTCGCCGAGAAGCGCAACCTCATCGCCGCCCTCAGCGATCGCGACTATCTCGCAAGCCTGCCGGAGGGCACGCTCGGCCACACCTATTACGAGTTCATGGCCGAAGAGAACCTTACGGCCGATGGTCTCGTCGCCGCCAGTGAAGTGATTCCGGAACGCGATGATCGTACCGAAGCCGAGCGCATTTTCGGTTACCGTCTTCGCGACCAGCACGATCTCTGGCACGTGACCACCGGCTATGGCCGCGACGGTCTCGGAGAGCTTGCGCTTCTTGCCTTCACCTATGCGCAGACGCGCAATCGCGGCATCGGCTTCATCGTTCTCGTCGGCGCGCGGATTACCCGCAAGAATCTCCCGCAGGTGGATGCCTGGCGTGTCGTCCGCGAGGGCTTCCGGAACGGCAAGCGGGCTGCCTGGCTCCCCGAGACGGATTGGGAAGCGATGCTGTCGAAGCCGCTTTCGGAAGTTCGTGCGCTTCTCAAGATCGAAGACCCCAAGGCCTATCGCGAAGCCGAGCCTCATTCTCTGGCGGCCGAAGAGGCCTTCAAAGCCATGCGGGCCGAGCAGCAGCAAAAGCAGGCCGCCTGATCGCCTGACAAGGCATATCTCTTCCGGATTTTGGCACCGGCCCCATCCCCAGCTATGCTCGCGAAAGCGAGACTGGAAGGGAATGGGCCGGTGCTGACCGTTTATGGGTTGAAGAACTGCGATACCTGTCGCAAGGCGCTCAAATGGCTCGAGGCGGAAGGCATTCCCCACAGGTTTCATGACCTGCGCGCCGACGGTATCAAGCCCGCCGATGTGAAGCGCTTCGCCAAATCCGCGGGCTGGGAGACACTTCTCAACAGGGCCGGAACCACCTGGCGCGGCCTTTCCGACACGCAGAAAGCGGATGTAAGCGAAGCGGCGGCGGTCGCCCTCATGGCCGAGCACCCGGCGCTCATCAAGCGTCCCGTCTTCGATTTCGGCAAGGGGGAGGTGGTCGTCGGCTTCCGCGATCCGCAAAAGGCGGCTGTTCTGAAGGCAGCGGGCGAATGAGAATGGGGCGCCGGAGCGTCGACGAACCGACGCTCGCCATTCCGCTCGAAACGCCGCGTCTCATCCTTCGCGACTTCACCGCGCGCGACTTTGAGGCCGTGCATGCCTATTCCTCGCTCGATGAGGTGACGAGATTTCTCGTCTGGGGACCGAACACCACACTTCAGAGCAAACGGACGATCCGCGCCTATCTCGACGACCAGAGAGAAAGGCCGCGACAGAATTTCGATCTTGCGATCATCCGCAAGGGCGAGGGCCGGCGCGGGGCGGGGCAACAGCTTATCGGTGGCGTGGGGCTCAAACTTTGCGATGGGGAGAACCTTACCGGTGAGGTTGGCTACGCGCTCCATCCGGACTATTGGGGACAGGGATATGCGCTGGAGGCCGCCCGCATGATCGTGCATGCAGGTTTCAGCGAGCTCGGGCTGCAGCGGATCATCGCGACCTGCGACCAGCGCAACAAGGCGTCCGCCCGCGTGATGGAGAAGCTCGGCATGCGCCGGGAAGGCGTGTTCCGGCAGAGCAAATATATTCAGGGCGAATGGCGGGACGAGTTCCTCTACGCGATACTTGCGGCGGAATTTCTTCGCTAGAGATCATTCACCGGCTTCGAGAGAAGCTCGTCGTCCGGTTCGCGAACGTTCTCGCCGCGGCGGATCAGGAACTCGATCCAGGTGCCCCGGTCCCTGACCTCGACAAGCTCATGGCCTGCCTCGGCGCAAAAATGCGGCATGTCGATCCGCGCGACCGGGTCGCTCGCGAATACCCTTACCAGCCGTCCGGGTTCCAGCCGGAGGAGCCGCTTGCGGGCGCGCAGAACGGGCAGGGGACACTGCTGGCCGATCACATCGAGCAGGACCTCGCCAGGATCGCCATGTGCTCTCTCGTCTGTTGTCCCGCCGCTCATCCGCAGTCCCATGAAGCCGTCGAAGATTTCGCGGCGGATAATGGGGCGGACCCGGCGCCCTGTCACGCCCGGCATGAGCAACGCCGATTTTACGCCGCGAAATCCGGCTTTTCTTGACGGTCCCGCCGGGGCGCGGGCATAACTGAAAGAAGCGCAAAAAGTGCATAACGCAACACCGGAAGAAACGTCGCGATGGGCCTTGTCAAACGGATCGGCAACGAAGTCGTCTTCCTGCGCGCCGCGCTCCGTTCGCTGGGGAAGCTCAAGGAAATCAGGGAAGACGCCTCCCACACCTTCTCGGACACGATCGAAAAGCTGGCGGCGGAAAAGCCGAAGAACATCGCCATCTATTTCGAGGACCGGAAGCTCACCTACCGCGAATACAACGAAGAGGCCAACCGCTACGCGCGCTGGCTAAAAGAGCAGGGTCTCGGTCGCGGCGATGTCGTTGCGCTGATGATGGAGAACCGTCCGGAATATCTGATTGCCTGGCTTGGCATCATCAAGGCGGGCGCGACGGCCGCGCTCATCAACACGAACCTGATCAAAGGCCCGCTCGCGCACTGCCTCAACCTTTCGAAGGCGAACCATGTGGTGCTTGGCGCGGAACTTGCGGAAAATTATTCGACAGCGGCAGATCAGCTCGATCGACCGATGACCGTCTGGGCGACGGGCGGGCAGATGCAGGGCGCGCATGATCTCGACGCAGCGCTTGCACAGCAGTCGGGCGATGCATTGCCTGCGGATATCCGCAAGGACGTGACACAGGATGACGACGCGCTTTTCATCTATACGAGCGGCACGACGGGTAATCCGAAGGCGGCACGAATTCCGCATGTGCGCCTCAGAGGCATGATGGCGGGTTTTGCGGCGGGTGCGAATGCGACCGAGAAGGACCGCATGTATGTCGTGCTGCCGCTCTATCACTCTGCAGGCGGTGTCTGCGCCATCGGTACTACACTCACTGTTGGCGGGGCCGTCATTCTGCGGCGCAAGTTCTCAGCCACGCAATTCTGGGACGATGCAGTCAAATACAGGGCGACGCTCTTCCAGTATATCGGCGAGCTCTGCCGCTACCTTCTCAACACCGAGACGCATCCAAAGGAGCGCAAGCACAAGTTGCGCATGGCGGTGGGCAACGGGCTGAGGCCCGAGATCTGGACGACCTTCCAGAAGCGGTTCCGTATTCCGCGGGTGCTCGAGTTCTATGGTGCGACCGAAGGCAACGTCGCCTTGATGAACTTCGACGGTACGCCGGGCGCGGTCGGGCGCATTCCCGGTTGGGCGAAAAAGAAGTTCAATGTCGAGATCGTGAAGTTCGACATCGAAAGCGAACAGCCGGTGCGCGGTCCGGATGGGTTCTGCATTGCAGCCGAGCCCGGCGAAGCGGGCGAGGCGCTCGGCAAGATATCCAACGATCCAGATCAGCCTACGGGCCGCTTCGACGGTTATGCCAGGAAGGAAGAAACCGCGAAGAAGATTCTGCACGATGTCTTCGAGAAGGGCGACATGTGGTTCCGCACAGGCGATCTTCTGCGTCAGGACAAGCTCGGATATTTCTACTTCGTGGACCGGATCGGCGACACGTTCCGCTGGAAGGGCGAGAACGTCGCGACCTCGGAGGTTGCCGAGGCGATCTCGGTGTTCCCCGGCGTCAAGGAAGCGAATGTCTATGGTGTGCATGTGCCTGGCGCCGATGGCCGGGCGGGCATGGCGTCGATCGTCGCGGAGAATGGATCGCTCGACCTCGACAAGTTCCGTACACAGATGCAGAAGGAGCTACCGGATTACGCGGTGCCGGTTTTCCTGCGCATCCAGCCGGAAATGGAAGTCACCGGCACCTTCAAGCACCGCAAGGTGGAACTCGTGAAGGAAGGCTTCGACCCGTCGGCGATTCCGGAGCCGATTTTCTTCAATTGCCCGGTGCAGAAGAAATATGTGCCGGTCGACCAGCATCTCTACGGCAAGATCTGCTCGGGCGAGTTCAGGCTCTAGACCGTTTTCCAGGCAGGTGGAAACACCTGCCGGTTCGGAAAACGGTCCAGACTATAAGCGACGAGCAGATTTTCACGATGAGACGGGATCGCAA
>JAGUWA010000211.1 GCA_020062605.1 Parvibaculum sp.
CCTTCGCGCCCCGCCTCCAGCGCGGCGCCGGCCGCGTCGCCATCGAACGCATTCCCTATTTTGCCGAACAGATCGTCGAGACGTTGCAGGACGTCGAGCAGTTGATCCTTGTCGGCGCCAAGCCGCCCGTCTCCTTCTTCGCTTATCCGGGCAAGCCGAGCTGGTGCACGCCCGACAGCGCCGACATTCTCTACCTTGCTCATCCGCATGAAGACGGCACCGCCGCGCTCGAAGCGGTCGCCGAAGCGATCGGCGCGCCGAAGGAGCCCGCCAATGTCGCGGCCCTGCAGAAGCCCGATCTGCCCAAGGCGGGCGCATCCTTCGACCAGTTCACCATCGGTCAGATCGTCGGTCACTTCCTGCCGGAAAACGCCATCATCTCCGACGAAGCCGCGACCTCCGGCATCGGCTCGATGATCGCGACCGCGACCGCCGCGCCACACGATCACCTCTCGCTCACCGGCGGTTCCATCGGTCAGGGCCTGCCGCTCGCCACCGGCGCCGCCGTCGCCTGTCCGGATCGCAAGACCGTCTGCCTCCATGGCGATGGCGGCGCGATGTATACGCTTCAGGCGCTCTGGACGCAGGCCCGCGAGAAGCTCGACGTGACGACCGTCATCTTCGCGAACCGCTCCTACGCCATTCTCAATGTCGAGCTGATGCGCGTCGGCGCGGAAAATCCCGGCCCCAAGGCGCTCTCCATGCTCGACCTGCACAACCCTGAACTGAACTGGGCATCGATCGGCAACGGCATGGGCGTCGAGTCCACGCGCGTCGAGACGGTGGAGGATTTCGTGGACGCCTTCTCCTCTGCCATGAAGCAGAAGGGCCCGCGCCTCATCGAAGTGATGATCTAACCATCCTCGTCATTGCGAGGAGCGCGGCAGCGCGACGAAGCAATCCAGGAGCCGCTTGCTCCGTGCCTGCCGCCCCTGGATTGCTTCGCTCCCTGACCGGTCGCTCGCAATGACGATGGAAATTCGGGAAAAGCGTCCGCCGCTCAGTTCAGGATGCGGTTGAGCGTGAACTCGCCCTGGCGGACGCGGTCGGCAAGACCGTTCGCCATCTCGGCAACGGCTTCCTCGCCATAGGCTTCCACCATGTCGGAAAGCGCCGCGAAGATCGCGGTGGTCGCGAGGATGTCGGCCTCGACTCCTTCGCCGAGCGCCTCGTCCCACGCATCCAGAATGTTCTGAAGCGCAACGCGCCGCTGTTCGGACTCGGTAAGCGGGGAGGCGTCGTGTCCGTCCTCGTCGAGCGGACCGAAGCTGGCGTCTCCCGGAAAATCTTCAGCCATGGGTCCTCTCGTAGCGTTTCGCACCGGCCGCTTCGGGGCGGCGCATCCTTATTCTTCGCCTTTGTAACACACTGGTGCCGAATGTCTCCCGTTTCGTGAAAGACAGGTTAATGGCCGTCACAATGGAAAGCGTTGTGGAGGAGAGGAGATGAGGAAACCACGTCGACGGTATGGTTTCTAGCGCCCGAGCCCGCTTGCGGCCAGCTCCTCGGAAAGCCGCTGCCCGTCCTGCATCAGCTTGTCGGACTGCGTTGCCGCCGTCCTCGTGCAGTTGGGATAGGCGTTGCGATAGCGGTAATAGGCCTCGTTGAAATGCTTGATGAGAGCCTGGCGTTCCCTCTCGCTCGGACGCACCGCGCCCATCATTTCGATCATCTTGTTGCGCCAGAGCTGGCCTTCATTGGTGCCGCAAAGCGCCCGCAGATGGTGAATGCCGCCAAGCACTTCCGCCAGTTGCGCAACGCCGGCGGGCATCGCCTCCGCCCGCACGGTCAGGAAGGGAAGCAGGGCGAGCGCGGCCGCAAGCGCCAGCGGCAAAAGCCGCCGCTTTCTCTTCACCGTCCCGATACTGGACAATCCCTGTTCCATAATGCTCCGAGAGCCCACCTGCAGCCGCAATGACCGCATTGTTGCGATCATTGCTGCAGGAATTGGGCCTCGTCAGGGCGCGGAACGCCGTCCGGAAACGTGACTCGAAGAAAGGTTCAGCCGAACTTCTTCAGCCGCTCGAGCACCGCCTCGGCCTCCGCCATCGTCTTTTCCACGATGTCCTTCGCGGACAGGATCTCATGGATGCCGCCGGCACCCTGACCCATGGCGAAGCAGGAGCGGTCGCGGTCGAGCCCCTCGATCTGGCCGCCGATGCCGCCCATCACATTGTTCTGGTGCGACAGGATCGCCTGCTGCGGGAAGGGCTGGATGTCGGCGGGCCGGCTCTCCCAATCCTGCACGTAAGGGTTGTTGAACACGCGCATCGTCTTGCCGGAATAACAACGCGTCACGATCGTGTCTGTGTCCTTCGCGTCCACGATCACCTGGCGGTACATGTCGCCCGCATGGCTTTCCTTCGCCGCGATGAAGCGCGTGCCCATCCACACGCCCTGCGCGCCGAAGGCAAGCGCCGCGGCAAGTCCGCGTCCGTCGATGATCGATCCGGCCGCGATCACGGGGATCGTCTTCACCGCATCCACGATCTGCGGAATGAGCGCCATGCCGGCCACCTTGCCGGTGTGCCCGCCGCCTTCCGTGCCCTGCGCGATCACGCCGTCGAGCCCGGCCTTCTCGCCCGCCACCGCATGTTTCACGGTGCCGCACACATTCATGACCTTCATGCCCGCTTTGTGCAGCTTGTCGAGAATGTTGTTGGGCACGCCCAGACCGGAAATGAACGCCGCCGCGCCTTCCTCGATCATGATGTCGGCGGTCTTCTCGAGCGATTCCGGAACGGCCGCGAGCAGGTCCACGCCGAACGGCTTGTCGGTCAGGTCCTTCACCTTCTTCATCTGCGCGCGGATTTCTTCCGGCTGCAGCCCCGCCATGCCCAGCGTGCCGAAGCCGCCGGCATTGGAAACGGCGGCGGCAAGTTCCGCATAGGAAACGCCGCCCATGCCCGCGAGCATGATCGGGTACTTGATGCCGAGAAGGTCGCAAAGCGGTGTGTGAATGGCCATGAATGTTCTCCCTGCGCGGATGCCTCGGCGCCTGCCGGTTCCGCCATTTAGTTCGGTTGCCTAACTAAAAGCATCGCCCCTCCATCTGTCAAGCGGCCCCTCTCAATTCCACCCCTCCCCGAGGGGAGGGCAGCCTTGGAAACCATCCCCGCCACATTTTGGTCGTGTCGCCGGGCAAGGTTTTGACTTTCCGGTTCTCGATCAAGTCCGATCAAAGGAAGTCGCATGATCCGCCGTTCCGCTTTTGCCCTCGCTCTTGCCGCCACCCTTGCAGTCCCCGCCTTCGCCCTCGACGAGACCTTCGCCACGGAGAAGGTGAAAATTCGCGTCGAGACGGTGGCGCAGGGTCTCGATCATCCCTGGGGCATCGCCTTCCTGCCGGACGGAAATTTTCTCGTCACCGAGCGGCCGGGCTTCCTGCGCATCGTCACGCCGGAGGGCAAGATCGGCGACGCGATCTACGGCGTGCCGCAGGTCGATGCGCGCGGGCAGGGCGGCCTGCTCGATGTCGCGCTCGATCCTGACTTTGCCGAAAACCGCCTCGTCTATCTGAGCTATGCGGAGAAGGGAGAGGCCCCGGAAAACAAAAATAGAAATGGCACGGCCGTCGCGCGCGGCCGTCTCACCGAAAGCCTCTCCCCGCAATTGCAGGACGTGGAGGTGATCTTCCGTCAGCAGCCGAAACTGCCAAGCACGCTCCACTTCGGCTCCCGTCTCGTCTTCGACCGCGAAGGCCACCTCTTCATCACCATGGGGGAGCGCTCGAAAAAGGAGTTTCGCGGTCAGGCGCAGGATCTCTCGTCCCACCTCGGCAAGATCGTCCGCATCTGGCCGGACGGAACCGTGCCGGACGACAACCCCTTCGCCGATACGGACAATGCAGCGGGCGCGCTTCCCGAAATCTGGTCCTGGGGTCACCGCAACGTGCAAGGCGCCGCGCTCCATCCCGAAACCGGCAGGCTCTGGGAAAACGAGCACGGGCCGCGCGGTGGCGACGAAGTGAACATTCCCGAGCCCGGCAAAAATTATGGCTGGCCCGTCGTCACCTATGGCACCGAATATAGCGGCCTGCCGGTGGGCTCCGGCGAAAGCGCGGCGCCCGGCATGGAACAGCCCGTCCACTACTGGGTGCCCTCCATCGGCCCCTCCGGCATGGCGTTCTACACCGGCGACGCCATCCCCGAATGGAAGGGGGACCTCTTCGTCGGCGGCCTCGCCATCCCGCAGCTCGCCCGCCTCACCCTCGACGGCGACAGGGTCACGGGCGATGAGCCCATGCTGAAAGACCTCGGCCTGCGCATCCGCGATGTCGCCCAAGGCCCCGACGGCACGCTCTACCTCCTCACCGACGAGGAAGACGGCCAGATCCT
Organism: Parvibaculum sp.; assembly: GCA_020062605.1. GTDB lineage: Bacteria > Pseudomonadota > Alphaproteobacteria > Parvibaculales > Parvibaculaceae > Parvibaculum. The sequence continues at coordinate 4,338 of JAGUWA010000211.1, forward strand.
CCGCATCATGAAGGCTGACTGACAGACCCGCGCCGCCGTTCTCAACTCCCACCCTCCCCTTGGGGAGGGTCGAAATTCGCTACGCGAATTTCGGGGCGGGGGCAGCGCCGGGGAAGCCAAGTCTTTCCACGAATGTATAATATTTGACAAAAAGACAAATATTGCACATTTTATCGCCATGCAGACCGACAGCAACAACCTCACCCCCGCCGACTGCCGTGCGGCCCGGGGCCGTCTCGGGCTCACCCAGGCGGAGCTTGCCCGCCGCGCCGGTATTTCGCGCGCGACCCTCGTCAATTTCGAGAAGGGCAGGGGCGAGCCGCTGCGCGCAAGCCTTCAGGCGCTGCAGTCCGCCCTGTCGGAGCGCCCCCAACACAAAAGCCGCCTCGCCCATGTGCTCCGTACACTGCAGAAAGCGCGCCCCGAACTTGAGAAACAAGGCGTTCGTCATCTCGCCGTTTTCGGCTCTGTCGCTCGCATGGAGGACGGACCGGACAGCGACCTCGATGTCGTCGTTGATCTTGATCCCGCATGTAAATTCGATCTGTTTGATCTTGCCGGTATCGCGGGCACAGTTGAGCGGTTGGTAGAGATGCATATTGATCTGCTGGAACGTCGCAGTCTTAAGCCTCGCCTTCGCGCCGAGGTGGATAAGGAATGGATTTTCGCGTTCTAGCCCGGCGTTTCCCTTGCTCCAGCTACAAAAAAGAATGTCATCCCGGCACCTGTTGCCGGGACCCAATCCACGCGGCAACGAATATCGAGGCCAATGGATCGCGGGAATAAATCCCGCGATGACATTTCTGTTTGTGGCTGGATGTAACTTCCCACCTCACGCAATCGCGCTTTTGTCGATCTCGCTCACCTTGGTGAAGCCCGTCAGCGCCATGGCGACGTTCATTTCTCCGCGCATCGTGGAGAGCATGGCGGAAACGCCCACTTCCCCGCGCGCCGCCAGCGCAAAGGCCCATGCCCGTCCCAGCAGGCAGGCATCCGCGCCGAGCGCCACCGCCTTCACGATGTCGAGCCCGCTCCTGACGCCGCCATCGAGAAACACCGTTGTGGCGTCGCCCACTTCCTCGCGGATCGCGGGCAGGGCGTCGATGGTCGCGGGCGTCGAGTCGAGCTGTCGCCCGCCATGGTTCGACACCACGATCCCGTCAGGCGCGAGCGTCTGCATCGCCATGCGCGCATCCTCAGCGTCCATCACCCCCTTGATGATGATCTTGCCCGGCCAGTTCGCGCGCACCCATTCGAGGTCTTTCCACGTCATCGCCGGATCGAGGTTCTGCGCCACCCAGGCGCCGAACTCGCCGAAGCCCTTCGCATGCGGCACCGCCTCGCGCAGATTGCCGAAATCGAGCGGCTTGCCGCCGATCGCGACATGCCTGAGCCAGTGCAGGCGCCGCGCGTAGTCGGCGGCGACGCGAAGCCGCTTGCCGAGCGGCATCGACGCGTTCATGCCGTTCCTGATGTCGCGGTAGCGCGCGCCGAGCACCGCAAGGTCCACCGTGAAGACGAGCGCGGTGCAGCCCGCCTCATGCGCGCGCTTCATCAGCGCCGCCGCATAGCCGCGATCCTTGATCACATAAAGCTGGAACCAGAAGGGTTTGGTCGTCGCTTTCGCTACTTCCTCGATGGAGCAGATGCCGACCGTCGACAACGTATAGGGAACGCCGAACCTCTCCGCCGCCTTCGCCGCCTGCACCTCGCCGCGATGTGCGAACATGCCCGCGAAGCCGACCGGCGCGAGCGCCGCCGGGATCGTCCACCTGTTGCCGAAGATTTCGGTCGTCGTGTCGACCTTGCCCACGTCGCGCAGCACGCGCTGGCGCAGCTTCAGCCGCGAGAAGGCTTCCACATTGTCGCCAAGCGTCCGCTCCGCATAGGAGCCGCCATCGAGATAGTCGAATAGCTGCGTCGGCAGCCGCTTCCTCGCCAGCGCGCGATAATCCGCCACCGACACCGGATTGAGATCGAGACTCATGATTGCCGCCCTCTGCCCTTCTTTCCACCCTCCCGCAGGGGGAGGGTGATCTTGATGGATGGGCTCGCTTCCGCTCACCCCCGGCCCGCATCCTCCATGAGTTCGTCCACCGCGACCGGACCGGCATTCTCCCGCCGGCTGTCGATGATATAGGCGAGCTCGGAAAACGCATCGAGCATCCGCTCATGATCGCCCTGATCGAGCAGCGAGGGCAGATAGCGCGCCAGCGCCTCCTCGAATTCACGATGTTTCTTGAGGCCCTTCGGCGTCAGGTTGAGTTTCACGCTCCGCCCGTCATCCTTGTCGGGCTTGCGCGCGATGAGCCCGCGCTTCTCCATGTCGGCGATGAGGCCGGAAGCGGTTGGCTTGCGGATCGCCGCTTCCACGGCCAGTTCGCCCGCCCGCTTCGGCCCGCGCTTCAGGAACAGGAGGAAGCGGTATTGCGGGATGGTGATGTCGAGTTCGCGCGCAATCTTCTCGAACTCGCGGAACAGCACCACGACCGTGCGCGCCATCAGGATGAGGCGCCGATCCATATCGGCGGTCTCGCCACTCGCCGTGCTGTTCCGCTTGTCCGTCATCTGTCCTCAGAAAATGGCGTAGCCGCCGTCGATCACAAACGTATCGCCCGAATGATAGGTCGAGGCGTCCGAAGTGAGATAGACCGCGACGCCGCCGAAATCGGCAGGCTCGCCCCAGCGCCGTGCCGGCACGCGCGGGATCACCTTTTCGGCGAAGGCGGGGGCCGCCTGCGCCTGCGCCGTCATGTCGGTGGCGATCCAGCCCGGCAGGATCGCATTCGCCCGCATGCCATAGCGTGCATGTTCGACCGCGATGCTCTTGATCATGGAGATCACGCCGCCCTTGGTCGCCGCATAGGCTTCGTTGCGCGCCGCGCCTTCGATGGCGGCAAGGCTTGCGATGCCGACAAGCGAGCCGCCCGCATCGCCGCTCTTCGCGCGCTCTACCATGTGCCGCGCGCTCTCGCGCAGCGTCCAGAACACGCCATCGAGATTGACCGCCAGCGTCTTGCGGTAAACCTCCGTCGACATCTCGATGAAGGAAGGCGCGCCGAAGCCGACGCCCGCATTCGCGAACACCGCGTCGATCCGGCCGAGTTCCTTCACGGTCGCGCCGATCCCGTCGACGACCTGGGCTTCGTCCGAAACGTCCACCTTGCGCGTATAGACCTTCACGCCATGCGCGCGAAGCTGCTCGGCCGCCTTTTTGTTCTTGTCCTCATTGGTGCCCCAGATCGCCACGTCGGCGCCCGACTGCGCGATCGCGTCCGCCATCCCGAGCCCGATGCCGCCATTGCCGCCGGTCACGAGGGCCACCTTTCCCGAAAGGTCGAAAGGCTTGTAGCTCATCTCTTCGTCTCCCTGATCCTGTTTTCGTTTCTTGGGTGCAATATGAGGCGCGCAGCATCGGGGCCGTGCCGCGCCCGGTCAATGCCCCGATTGGGGAGTGTCTTCCCGCCCGTCCGGCTCGCGCGGCTCCTCCGTCAGTTCCGCACAGACGAAATAGGGCTTGAAGTCGAGCTTCTCGGGGTCGGGCGGAATCTGGCAGGAAAAGACCGACGCTCCCTTTTGCAGGATCAGCGCCGTGCCGAGATTGCCCCTGATTTCGTAGCCGTCGCTCACGAGATCGGTGAGCGATTTGTCCGTCGCAACGAAGGGGCCGGAGCGCGTGCCCGTCTTGAACTTGGCGCTTTCCGCAGCGGCCCCCGTCGCGGAAAGGGCCAGGCCCGCGGCCAGGAGGCACGCGAAAAGGGGCAGGGGGCGGGTCATGATGTCGTCGCTCCGTGGCGAAAGGCAGGGTCGCCGCGATCCTAGATCATTTTTCCGTTTATGGGGAAAGCGGCGCCGGAAATCCGCTCCGGAACCCGTCCGTTTCACGCGGCACATCTGGCGCACAGGCCCGAAATCTCGACCACCTTGCGTTCGCCCGCGAAATGCGCCTGCTTCGCCGCCTGGTCGAGCGCCGTCTCGAGCTTGGCATCGACGATCTCCTCCGTCGCGCCGCATTGCCGGCAGATCAGGAATTGTCCCGAATGCGGTGCGCCCGCCTCCACGCAGCCGAGATAGGCATTCAGCGATTCGATCTTGTGGATCAGCCCTTCGCCCATCAGGAAGTCGAGCGCGCGATAGACCGTCGGCGGCCGTGCCGATTTGTGGCTCCGCGCAAGCTCGTCCAGCACGTCATAGGCGCCCACCGGCTTGTGGCTCCGCCAGACGATCTGCAGCACCTTCTCGCGCAGCGGTGTGAGCTGCGCCCCGCGGCCCGCGCAAATCTCGCGCGCCCGCTTCAGCGCATCCTCGATGCACTCGCGGTGATTATGCGTCTGGTGAGCCTGTGCCGCGCCGCGCGCCGCCATGCCGCCTCCTTCGTTTCGGCAATGTTACATCATAACAGCGGGGTTTGTCCTCCCTCCGACTCGCTTTACCCTCGCGCCCATGTGCGGACGCTTTTCCATCACCATGCGCCCCGAGGCGATGCGCGCGTTTTTCGGCTTCATCGACGAGCCGGATTTCCCGCCGCGCTACAACATCGCGCCCTCGCAGCCCGTGCCCATCGTCGTGCGCGAGCAGGGCAGGCGCCGCTTCCTCCTCGTCCGCTGGGGCCTCGTCCCCTCCTGGGCGAAGGAGCTGCCGCAATCCCTCCTCATCAACGCCCGCGCCGAGACGATCGCCGAAAAACCGTCCTTCCGCGGCGCCTTCCGCCATCACCGCGCGCTCATGCCGGCCGACGGCTTTTACGAGTGGCAGGCTGGGGGCCCAAAAAATACAAAGATGGGGCCGAAGCAGCCCTTCTATATCCGCCGCCGCGACCGCAAGCCCTTCGCCATGGCCGCCGTCTGGGACACATGGATGCCGTCCGGCGGCAGCGAACTCGACAGCTGCGCCATCGTGACGGCGGAGGCGAACGAAACGCTGAAACCCGTTCACCATCGCATGCCCGTCATTCTCGACGAGAAGGACTGGGATCTCTGGCTCGACCCCGCCGCCACCGAACGCGAACTCCTCGCGCTGCTCCGCCCCGCGCCCGAAGACCTGATGGAAGCGATACCCGTCAGCACACGGATCAACAGCGCCGCGAATGACGGCCCCGCTCTTCAGGAGCCCGCCCTCGTGGAAGCGGAACCCGAAAAACCCGCCCGCCCGAAAAAGCCCGCCGACACCCGGCAGATGGGACTTTTCTGATTTCGCGGCCTATCCACTGAAGCAAACCAAAAATAGAAATGTCATTCCGGCGAAAGCAGGGACCCATGTGCATCGCCATTCTCGGATTTCTCTATTTGGCCGTCATTGCGAGGAGGCGAAGCCGACGAAGCAATCCAGGAGCCGCCCGCTCCGTGCTTGCCGCCCCTGGATTGCTTCGCTCCCTTACGGTCGCTCGCAATGACGGAGAAGAGTGAGAGATCGAGAGGGAAGGCCGCCTCCGCGCGCCCCCTCAAACCACCTTCCCCGGATTGAGAATCCCCTTCGGGTCCAGCGCCGTCTTCAGCGCCCGCATCAATGCCATCTCGACCGGCGATTTCGTCGCCGCGATCTCGTCGCGCTTCAATTGCCCCACGCCGTGCTCCGCGCTGATCGAGCCGCCCATCTCGCGCACGATCCCGTGCACGATGCCGTTCATCTCGCCCCACAATGCGAGGAACGCCTCCTTGTCCATTTCCACCGGCTGACTGAGATTGAAATGCACGTTCCCGTCGCCGATATGGCCGAAGGGCACGGGCCGCACGCCGGGCAGCCTCGCGCTCACCGCGCGCGTCGCGGCCGCAATGAAATCCGCCATGCGCGACACCGGCACGGAGACGTCATGCTTGATGCTGCCGCCTTCCGCGCGCTGCACATCGGAAAGGCTTTCGCGCAAGCGCCGGAAGTCGCCGCGCTGCGCTTCCGATTGCGCGATGGCGGCGTCGGTCACGAGTTTGGTGTCGAGTCCTTCGGCGAGCGCCATTTCCATCGTTTCGTCGAGCCTCGCCGTCTCCGTTCCCGCCGTCATCTCGATCAGCACGTACCAGGGAGAAGGGTCGGGCAGCGGATCGCTCGCGCCTTCGAGGTGGCGCGTCACGAATTCGATGCCGATGCGCGGCACGAGTTCGAACGTCGTGACGCCACCGCCTGAGATGCCGTCGGCGACGCGCAGCAGCTTC
>JAGUWA010000314.1 GCA_020062605.1 Parvibaculum sp.
GCACGGCGCGCCCGCAAGGCGCGGGCCGCCATTGGCAGGGCAAAGCCGGTCCGGTCGAGGCGATGGACGCGAAGGAAGATGCCGTCGCACTTCTGTCCGCGCTTGGTGCACCGGTTGCGAGTTTCCAGATTTCGGCGGACGCTCCGTCCTGGTACCACCCCGGCCGTTCGGGCGTCTTCCGCCTCGGACCGAAAAACGTCATAGGCTATTTCGGCGAACTTCATCCGCGCATCCTCGACGAGATGGATGTCGCGGGCCCCGTCGTCGCTTTCGAGATTTTCCCCGACGCGATTCCCGAGCCGAAGCGGAAGGCCACGCGTGCGAAGCCGCCGCTTGAACTCTCGGATTTGCAGCCGCTTCGCCGCGACTTCGCCTTTGTCGTCGTGGAGAGCGTGACGGCGGATCAGGTGATCCGTGCGGCGCGCGGCGCGGACAAGAAGCTTATCGTCGACGTCTCTCTCTTCGATGTTTTCGAGGGTGGATCGCTCGGCGAGGGCAGGAAGTCGCTTGCGATCGAAGTGACCCTGCAGCCGGTCGAGAAGACGCTGACGGACGAGGAAATCGAGGCGTTGTCGAAGCGCATCGTCGCGGCCGTCGAAAAGGCAACGGGCGGAACGCTCAGGAGTTAACCTGAAGACTTTCCAGCCGGAGGAACGGCGATGCACCGTCTGAGATTGTGGCTGGACAGGCAACTCGTCGAAAGCTCCTGGCCTCACGGCGGGTTCTCGCCGCTGAACTGGTTCATCTTCGGGGTGATCCTGTTCAGCGCCGCGCTCTTCGCAGCCGAAACGGAACCGCTGGCACTGGAGCGTTACCCCGAGTTCCTTCACGTCGCGAACAGGATCGTTCTTTTCATTTTCGCTCTCGAGTTCGCATTGCGGCTCTTTGCGGCGGGGGAAACGCACGAACTGAAGGGGCTCTCCGCGCGCGCCGTCTACGCCGGACGTTTCTGGCTCTTTCTCGATTTTCTGGCTTTCGGGCCGGAGCTCGTTCTCCTCGCGCTCCTTTATGCAGGTGCCGATCTTTCGCTGACGCTGGCAGGACTTCGAACGATCCGGCTGCTGCGTCTCCTCAAGCTCATTCACTTCCTGCCGGGCGGCAAGCTCGTGTCGGAAGTCCTGGGCGAGGTCGCACCGCAGCTTCTGGCGACCCTGATCACGGCGCTCGGGCTGATCTATCTGGCGGCCGTGCTCATCTACTATGCCGAAGGCGGCATAAACCCGGAGCATTTCGGCAGCGTCGGCCGCGCACTCTGGTGGAGCGTCATAACGCTGACGACGGTAGGCTACGGCGACGTCTACCCGGTAACGGTCCTCGGCCGCGTTCTGGCCGGCGTACTGGCGCTTATCGGCGTCGGCATCGTTGCGCTTCCGACGGGTATCATCGCGGGCGCTCTCATGGAGCGGTTGCAGAACGAGCGCGCAAGACAGGCCGCCCGCCGGATCAGGCCTCACGGCGAGCATGAAAGCTGACCGGGTTTGCTCTGGCCGCTTTCCCTGAGGCAAGATGGCCGCAACCATGAAAGCGGGCGGGGGCGGGTGGATTTCTCAAGTTACAGTTTCGGAAGGACGGACAGTGCCGGTCGACCGGTGACGCTGACGGGCCGTTCCACCGGCCCCGGGAACGGGCGGCAAATCGTCATGCTCGCCTCGCTCGGGCGGCCGGGAAGCGATTTCGATGAGGTTGCGACGATGCTGGCGGGTGCGGGCTATCGCGTGACATTGCCCGAGCCGCGTGGCATCGGCGGCAGCGAAGGCTCGATGGAAGGCCTGACGCTGCACGACCTTGCGGAGGATGTGGCGGCGGTGATCGAGACGCAGACGACAGCGCCGGTGACGCTGTTGGGGCATGCCTTTGGCAATCGTCTCGCGCGCACGACTGCCGCCGATCGTCCCGAACTCGTTTCTCGCGTGGTGTTGCTCGCCTGTGGCGGCCTCATGGAAATGCCGGAAAGGGCGCGCATGGCACTGATCGGGTGCTTCGATGGGAGACTGCCGCCAGACGAGCACATCGAATGCGTCCGCTACGGTTTCTTCGCGGAAGGAAACGACCCGGAAGTCTGGCGCGGGGGCTGGTACAGGAATGTCATGCTGATGCAATCCTCCGCCGTGCGCGCGACGCCGGTCGAGGACTGGTGGGAAGCTGGCGGGCAGCCGATCCTCGTCGTGCAGGCGCTCGAAGATGCGATCGCGCTCCCTGCGAACGCGCACGACCTGAAGAAGCGTCTCGGCGAGCGCGCGACGCTGGTGGAACTGCCAAAGGCTGGCCACGCGATGCTGCCCGAGCAGCCGGCGCGGATCGTCGGGATCATCCGGGACCATATCGAGGGAGCGGAACAGGCATCATGGAACTGAAGACGATCCGCTACGACCTCGAAGACGGAATCGCAACGGTTACGCTCTCACGTCCGAAGCGGCGCAACGCCTGGACGGGCCGCATGCATACCGAATATCGCTGGGTGCTGGCCGAAGCCGACCGCGACCCGAAGGTTCGCGTCATCGTGGTGACGGGCGATCCGGAGGGTGGCGCTTTCTGCGCAGGTGCCGATATAGCCGCCCTCGAAGGCCATTCGGAGAAAGGCCGCTACGACAGCGGCACGACGGACGATATCGCGAAGCCGGGCTATGGCGTCGCGGACGAATTCGACGCGACCTTTGCCTATCATTTCGGGCTGACGAAACCCGTCATCGCCGCCATCAATGGTGCGGCGGCGGGCGTCGGTCTCGTGCTTGCCGCCTTTGCCGATCTGCGCTTCTGCGTGCCCGGCGCAAAATTCACGGCCGCGCATGGCCGCTTCAACTTCCCTGCCGAGTTCGGGCTTTCCTGGGTGCTGCCGCGTATCGTCGGCCTCACCCATGCGAACGATATTTTGCTGTCGAGCCGTGTCTTCACCTCGGAAGAGGCAATGGAGATGGGATTCCTCAACAAGCTTCTGGCCCCGGAAGACCTCATGCCGCATGTCATGGGCTATGCACGGAAGCTCGCGGACGGCGTCTCGCCGGGTTCGCTCCGTGAAACGAAGCGGCAGATCTATACCGACCTCCATAGGGACGCCGCCTCGGCTGTGGTTGCCGCCGAGCGGTTGCTGGAGGAAATGATCAAGCACCCCGACTACAAAGAGGGGGTTAAGGCCTGGATGGAGAAGCGCAAGGCGGAGTGGCGGGGGTGAAGCGCTGGCTTGCCATGGCCGGTCTGCTTCTCGGGCTGGGACTCGCGGCCCTTCCAGTGGCCGCGGCCGATGGATTTCATGCTGCGAGCTATATGCCCGTCCCCAGGGACGTGCCGGTGGCGGTGGCAGGGCCCGACCGGACGCTGGATGATATCGAACTTGCGGAACGGATCCGGGGACTTCTGCGCGACCGCGGCTTTCCGGTCGTGGCGACGGAGGAGGAAGCCGGCCTCCTTCTGACCTTCACGAGGGAATGCAGCGTGCCGCCGGTCCGGGACAGGAAACTCGGGATCGGCGTCGGCGTACTTGCGACCGAGCATGGCGTCAGCACCGATATCGACGTGGATGCCCGGATCGCCGCGCCGCTCCAGGGCGATGCCCCTGCGGTCTCGCCCATGCCTTCCCTGAGCATCGCCATGAGGCTGGCCAGCACGGGTCTCCGGCCGCGGCTCTACTGGACCGCCGAGGCAAGTGAGCCGCTGGGACGGAGATGCCCGGCCGATCTTTCGCCGGAACTCGCAGAAAGGCTGATCGGCGATCTCGCCCTCCGCCGGGCCGTTCCGGCCGCAGGCAGCGGCGACTAGCGCCGCCCCAATTGGCTTGCACCCCGGCCAGTGCTATATGGGCGCCTGTTAACACAGCAGGCCCCATGACCGACCTTTCCCATATCCGCAATTTCTCGATCATCGCCCATATCGACCACGGCAAGTCGACCCTTGCCGACCGGCTGATTCAGCTCTGCGGCGGCCTTGAGGCGCGCGAGATGAAGGAGCAGGTGCTCGACAGCATGGATATCGAGCGCGAGCGCGGCATCACCATCAAGGCCCAGACCGTTCGCCTGGAATACAAGGCCCGGAACGGCGAGACCTATGAGCTGAACCTCATCGACACGCCCGGCCATGTCGACTTCGCCTATGAGGTGAACCGCTCGCTCGCCGCCTGTGAGGGCTCGCTCCTCGTCGTCGATGCGAGCCAGGGCGTCGAGGCCCAGACGCTCGCCAACGTCTATCACGCGCTCGACGTGAACCATGAAATCGTGCCGGTCCTCAACAAGATCGACCTGCCCGCGGCGGACCCGGAGCGCACGCGCCAGCAGATCGAGGATGTGATCGGCCTTGACGCGTCGGAGGCGGTCGAGATTTCCGCAAAGAGCGGCATCGGCATTCCCGACGTGCTGGAAGCGATCGTGAACCGCCTGCCGGCGCCGAAGGGCGACGCGGGCGCACCGCTGAAGGCGATGCTGGTCGATAGCTGGTATGACGCCTATCTCGGCGTCGTTGTTCTCGTCCGCATCATCGACGGCGAACTGAAGAAGGGCCAGCGCGTCAAGATGATGAAGACGGGCGGCACCTACACGATCGACCAGGTCGGCATCTTCAAGCCGAAGAAGGAAGCGGTCGCGAGCCTCACGCCCGGCGAGATCGGCTATTTTACCGCCTCGATCAAGGAAGTCGCCGACACGCGTGTGGGCGACACGGTGACCGAGGAAAGGCGGCCCTGCGCCGCCGCGCTGCCGGGTTTCCAGCCGGCGCAGCCTGTCGTCTTCTGCGGCCTCTTTCCGGTGGATGCCGCCGACTTCGAGGATCTGCGCGATGCGATGGGCAAGCTCCGTTTGAACGACGCGAGCTTCGAATACGAGATGGAAACATCCGCCGCGCTCGGCTTCGGTTTCCGCTGCGGCTTTCTCGGGCTTCTTCATCTCGAGATCGTGCGCGAGCGTCTCGAACGTGAATTCAACATTGATCTCATCACCACGGCGCCGTCGGTCATCTATCAGCTGCACATGGTGGACGGATCGATAAAGGAAATGCACAACCCGGCCGACATGCCGGACCCGACCCGGATCGACCATATCGAGGAGCCTTGGATCAAGGCGACGATCCTGGTGCCCGACGAGTATCTGGGCGCGGTGCTGAAACTGTGCGAGGACCGGCGCGGGCATCAGATCGATCTCACCTATGCGGGATCGCGCGCCATGCTCGTCTACCGACTGCCGCTCAATGAAGTGGTGCTCGATTTCTACGACAGGCTGAAATCGGTGAGCCGCGGCTATGCAAGCTTCGACTACCAGATCGAAGGTTACGAGCCAGGCGAACTCGTGAAGATGTCGATTCTCGTGAACGAGGAACCGGTCGACGCGCTCGCGACCGTCGTGCATCGCTCACGCGCCGAGCAACGCGGCCGCGTCATGTGCGAGAAGCTGAAGGAACTGATCCCGAAGCACCTCTTCAAGATTCCGATCCAGGCGGCCATCGGCGGCCGCGTCGTCGCGCGCGAAACGATCTCGGCCATGCGCAAGGACGTGACGGCGAAATGCTATGGCGGCGACATCAGCCGCAAGCGCAAACTTCTGGACAAGCAGAAGGAAGGCAAGAAGAAGATGCGGCAGTTCGGCCGCGTCGAGATTCCGCAGGACGCCTTCATTTCAGCTTTGAAGATGGATGCGAACTAGGCGGACACCTTCCCGCCTGTCGGAAAACAAAAAGGCCGCCCCGAGAGGCGGCCTTTTGCAATGGTACTGGCTTGTGCCTAGTCGGCGCGGCGGAGCAGCGCGATAAGGCCCGCGAGCACGATACCGATGATGCCGAGAACGCCCCATGCAGGGAAGCCCATCACCGTGTCGAGAGGATTTTTCAGGCCTTCCGGCGCATTTGCGCCCGCCCAGGTAACGAAGCCGTCGCGGCTCCCCTCATGCACCAGCCCCCACAAGGCGCTGAACGACCGCATGGTGACTTCGCCGCTCTCGAGCGAAAGCAACGCGTCCGATCCCAGCGCCATCAAGGCAGCGACGATGAAAAGAAATCCAAGCAGCCTGAAAACGACCATG
>JAGUWA010000237.1 GCA_020062605.1 Parvibaculum sp.
ATCGATCCCGTGCTGCTCCGGGCCGAGCTCGACAAGCTGCCTGCGGGCGTCGTCCATCACGTGCAGCCGGCCGCGCTGACGCTGACGCAATCGACGGAACTCGGCAGCATCTATTCGCTCGACGAGATTTCCGCTCTTGCCGCGATCGCGCGCGAGCGGGGCCTTCGCGTCCATATGGACGGCGCGCGCTTTGCGAATGCGCTTGCTGCGCTTGATGTCTCTCCGGCGCAGGCGAGCTGGAAGGCGGGTATCGACATCATGTCCTTCGGGGCGACGAAGAACGGCGCGATGGCGGCGGAGGCCGTTGTCGTCTTCAACCGCGCTCTCGCGCGCGACCTCTCCTTCCGGCGGAAGCGGGCAGGCCATCTCCTCTCGAAGATGCGTTTTCTCTCCGCGCAACTCGAAGCCTATCTCGCGGAAGATCTCTGGCTCCGGCTTGCCAGGCATGCGAACGCCATGACGGCGCGGCTTGCCGAAGGTCTTCAAGATGTGCCTGAAGCAGCGATGCATCTCACGCCGCAGGCGAACGAAATATTCGTGCGCTTGTCCACGGCCACTGTCCAACGGCTCAAGGAGGCAGGCGCGCGCTTCCACCGCTGGCCCATGCCGGGCGACAGCGACGGCGCCTGTACCGTCCGTCTCGTGACCTCGTTCCAGACGGCTCCCGAGGCCGTTGGGCGTTTCATCGCGGTCGCCGCCGGCTGAGCTCTCTTCAGCATTCGTTAAGCGCGGTGCCCTTAGGCTCATGATCGCGAAATCGCGCTTTTCGGCATGGGCGGGACAATGGCGGTTGCGAAAGACGAAAAGACAAGGGAATTCGAAAACCTGATCGCGCAGGCCGAAGCCGCGGTCGAAGCCTTGCGCGACACCTATCGTCAGCAGCTTGCCTCCGATGTTGCCGAACTCTGCGACATATGGGAGCGCTTCGAGGCGGGCGAACCCGTCGAGAAGACACTCGAGGCGCTTCATGCCGTTGCTCATAACGTCAAAGGGCAGGGCGGTTCCTTTGGCTATGGTCTCGTGACCGAGATCGGTGCGTCCTTCTGCGACTATCTGCGCAGCGGCGAGCGCCGTTCGCCGGAAGAACTCAACATCGTCCATATGCATATCCGTATGCTGAAGAGCGTGTCGGATAATGATATTTCAGGCGATGGTGGGGAGACGGGTCGCAGGATCGTCGAAAAACTCCACCTGCTTACCGGACATGAGGACGATTGACGGGTATCAAGCCGTCAGTCTTTCCAGCTCTTCCAGCATATCCGTCAGAACGCGCTCGGCCCTGGAGAAGGCTTCGTCCATTTCTTCTTCCAGCGCGCCGCCGCCTGCTTCCATGACCGGCCTTGCGTCGGCGTCCCGGGTCTCCGCGATTGCCCTCGACATCTCCGACACCAAAACGTCGATGCTGAAGGGCTTTGAAACGAACCCGTTCATGCCGGCTGCCTTGTAGGCGTCGCTGTGACCCGCCATGGCATGCGCGGTCAGCGCGACGATCGGAATGTCGTGCCAGGGTTCATCGAAGGCGCGGATGACCTTCGTTGCCTGAATGCCGTCCATGATCGGCATCTGGATGTCCATGAGCACGATGTCGAAGCTCTCGGCGCGGAGTTTCTTGATCGCTTCGACGCCATTCTCGGCGATGGTGAGCGTGTGACCGAGCCGTTCCATCACGGCGGACATGAGCTTCCGGTTGACCGGCTGGTCTTCGGCGAGCAGCACCTTCAGCGGCCCCAGGATCGGTTCGGGAGCTGGCGCCGTGGCGCCGGGTGTCTGGCTCACGGCGGCCGAGGTGCCGGCCACGCGCACGGGCAGGCGCACCGTGAAAGTGCTGCCCTCGTCCTCCACGCTTTCGACGTCCACCGTTCCGTTCATCAGCGTCACGAGTTCGCGCGTGATCGCAAGACCAAGACCCGTGCCGCCATAAGTGCGGGAGATCGAGGAGTCGGCCTGCTGGAAGCGTGTGAAAAGGCGCGGCAGCATGGCCTTGGGTATGCCGATGCCGGTATCGCGCACGGTGTAGACAAGCTCGACGGTGCCGGGCTCGCCGGTTGCGTGCGCCACGAGCGACACCGCGACCTCGCCCTTCGGCGTGAACTTGATTGCATTGCCGATGAGATTGAAAAGGATCTGACGAAGGCGCGTCGGATCGCTCACCACCTGTGCGGGAATGTCGCCGATGCAGCTCTTGGTGAGGTTCAGGCGTTTCTCGGATGCATTGGGACGCAGGACTTCCACCACCGTTTCCATGATGCCGGTGGGAGAGGTAGGTCCGCAATCGAGTTCGAGGCGGCCCGCCTCGAGCTTCGAGAGGTCTAGGATGTCGTTGAGGATCGTCAGCAGGCATTCGCCCGATTCCCGGATCGTCGCGGCACGATCGCGCTGCTGCTCGGTCAAATCGCCCGAGAGAAGAAGGTCCGCCATGCCGATGACGCCGTTCATGGGCGTGCGCAGCTCGTGGCTCATCGTGGCGAGGAATGCCGACTTCGCACGGTTTGCGTTTTCCGCCGCTTCCTTTGCAACGGAAAGGTCGTGCGCGGCGCTGGCGAGTTTGGCTCGTTCCTGTTCGAGCTGCATCGATGTGTGCTGCAGGTCGAGCACGCGGTCCTGCAGTTCGAGCTGGCTGCGCTTCAGCTTGATTTCCGTCTGTTTGCCTTGCGTGATGTCCGTTTCGACGACGATGTAGTTGCGGATGGCGCCGCGCTTGTCGCGAATGGGCCTTACCTCGATCGAGGCCCAGTACTGATGACCCTGTTTGGTGAGGCTGATCGTCTCCACGTTGCGGGCTTCGCCGTCGGCGGCGGACTCGGCGAGAATCTTGAGGGCGCCGGCGCCGGGGTGGTGGGCGAGAAGATCGATCGGACGGCGGCCTTCCACGTCGGCCCGGGCGAAGCCTGTCATGCGGATGAAGCCCGCATTCGCCCAGAGGATGATTCCGGTCCGGTCGGCGATGAGCACGCCCGCATCCGTTCCATTGGCGACGAGAGCGAGGCGTTCGTTTTCCCGCAGGCTGTTCTGCAGGCGGCCGAAGACCTGCGCGAAGAGATCGGAGAGATAGCTGAGCTCGCCTCTTGGAATGCCGGCGGGCGGATCGAACCTGCCGCGTCCGCTCGCGCGAACGGCCGTTGCAAGCCGCTCGATCGGCCCGATCACGGAGCGGTGGAGAAGAAAGAAGAGGGCGGCCATGAGGACGAACGCCGTGACGATGCGGCGGAAGAGGGAGGCGAAGATCGAGGCGGTGAGTTCCGCCCGCGCCGGACGCAGATCGACGATGCTCACCGTGCCGAGCTCCGTGCCGGGAACGGTCGCCACATAGACCCAGCTGTCGATTTCCTCGAAACTCAATTCGAAGCTTTGCGGTCGGTCGAGGATGAAACCGGCGCTGATCGCCGTGCGTACCTGGGGATCGGCGAGAAATCTCTGCGTGTCCGGAATCCGGGCCGTCTCCTCGCCGGCGAGCAGCCTGCCGGCGCTGTCGATCAGGTAGATGGCGAGGACGTCGTTATGCCAGATCGCTTCGCGGGTCACGGCTTGTGCCGCCTCGCCGGGACCGAAGTCGCCGTCGTGTTGTGCCCGCATGGCAAGATGATCGCTGATGGCCGCAGCGCGCTGCTCGACATTCGAGAACATCACGTCGCGCAACTGATAGTAGTCTGTGATGGACTGGAAGGCCGTGATGGCGATGAGCAGCGCCAGCATCTTCAATGCGAGGTCGCGCGCCGTCGGCCCGATGAACGAGCGCAGCAGGTGGTGGTTGAACGCGCCGCTCTTGACCTTGCGCATGTCTCTGCGGTTTCCGCCGGAAGCGCCCGGCCAACAAGAAAGTTGAGGCCTCTCCCGGCCTGTCCACCCTTCCGGATGTAAGGCTTTGATTACAGCAAGAGGGTTAATAGCTGACTAAAACGGGCAATGACGGCGGCTGGCGTCGTGCCATTCTTTTAATAATTTCAATCTGTTGCGGCTAAAGATCGATCTCGGTGCATCCCGGATTGGACCTGTCGCAATTGCCGCCTAGGTTGAGGATAGACGCAGGCACCGCGTCACCCCCTGACGAGGCCAATGGAATAGTTCATGTCGATCCGCAATCTCGATCTTATGTACGCCCCGAAATCGGTCGCCCTCATCGGGGCCAGTGCGCGCGAGGGTTCTGTCGGCAATGTTCTTCTCGACAATCTGCTGACGGCGGGCCTTCCGGGGCCCGTCTGGGCGGTCAATCCGAAGGGCGGTCAGATCGGTGGCACGGAGGCTTTCAAGGATGTCGCAAGCCTGCCTCACGCGCCGGACCTTGCGGTCATCGCCACGCCGCCGCAGACAGTGCCGGGCCTCATCGATGAGCTTGGCCGGCGTGGCACAAAGGCCGCTGTCGTCATCACGGCAGGCTTCGGGGAACTCGGCGAGGAAGGCCGCCGCCTGCAGGCGAAGATGCTCGAAGCAGCCAGGCCACATCTCCTGCGCATTGCGGGGCCCAATTGCCTCGGCATCATGGCGCCCGGCAACGGGCTCAACGCCTCCTTCGGCCATGTGCAGCCGGAAAAGGGCAATGTCGCCTTTGTCTCGCAGTCCGGCGCCGTCGTGACCGCCGTGCTCGACTGGGCGACGAGCCGCGGCATCGGCTTCTCGCATATCGCCTCGCTCGGCGGCATGGCCGATGTCGATTTCGGCGACATGCTCGATTATCTCGCCGCCGATCCGAAGACGAAGAGCATCCTGCTCTATATCGAATCCGTTACCGATGCGCGGAAGTTCATGTCGGCGGGCCGCCAGGCCTCGCGCCTCAAGCCCGTCATCGTCATCAAGTCCGGCCGTCACGAAGCGGGGGCGCGCGCCGCCGCCTCTCATACCGGCGCGCTTGCGGGCTCCGACGCCGTCTACCAGGCGGCCTTTC
>JAGUWA010000014.1 GCA_020062605.1 Parvibaculum sp.
GGATGGCGGGGATTGCGTCGCCCCCAGCGCGGCGAGCGCCTATCGCGCCGAATATCCGCTCGCCCGCTTCGTCTATCTGCGCGGCGGGAAAAGCGAAGCGGGCAGGGCCTTCCTCGACTACGTGCTCTCGCAAGCCGGTCAGCGCGATGCGGTCATCGCGGGCTTCTACTCCCTGCCTTACGTTTTCGCGGTCGAGGAGCGCGGAAAGCTCGGTCTCGACTGACCTCCTCCTTTATCCCCGCTGTTACCCATGGGCATCGGTCGCGGGCGGCGCTGTGGTTTTCGTGCCGTTGCATTCTTGCCGTTGTATTTCTGCAGGCACTCATGCAACGCCGCCACAGCGGGGACAAGCCGTGCCTGTTTGACGGTTCGGTGACATTCCGGTGACAGCGGCGTGCACTTGTCCCCGTTTCGCGTCGTCGCGGGCAAAAGAAAACCCCCGGCGATTTCTCCGCCCCCCGCGCGGGGGACGCGCAAAAGAAAACCCCCGGTGGATTTCTCCACCGGGGGCTCCCGCTTGACTGATCTGCGAGGATCGGATCGAGCGTAATTTTTAGAACGTGAACTGCGTGCGCAGCGCGATCGCGTCGTGACCGAAATTCGGGTTGGCCACGTTCGCACGATCTTCGACGTCCACGTTCAGGTAGTTGAGCATGAAGCGGACGTTCTTGTTCGGATACCAGTTCAGGCCCACCGTGATGATGTCCTGCTCGCCGCCCTGATCGCCAATGGCAAGGCCACTGTCGTTGAGGTCGGCCTGGCTGTAGCGCGCCGCAATTTCCCACGCGCCCATGCCGCCGCCGGCAAGGAACGGATTGTCGGGGCTCACGCCGGAATAGGCAGCCTTGCTCATGCTGTACTTGTAGGACTCGCCGGTGAGGATCCACGAAGCCTGCAGATACCAGGCATCGAAATCGGCATCGGGCGAACCGGCAAGGCCGTCAACGGTGTAGATGTAGTATTCGCCCTGAGCGCGGAACGGGCCGTAGTTGAAGGCGAGTTCCGGACCATAGGCGAGCGCGCTGTCGGCGGCGAACGAGGACGTGTCGATCATGCGGGTGGGATCGACGCGCAGTTCCGGACGATCGCGGAAGCGGATCGTGTCGCCCGGCAGGTTCGCGGCGTAGGTGCCCGACAGGCCGAAGTGGAAGTTCGGGCCTTCCTTTGGCGAGGTCGCGAAGGCGACGCGGCCAAGGACGTTCGACCGGTCGCCGTCGGTCAGGCTGCTGCCGCCAGTGTCCGGTCCAACCGAGCCCATCGTGTAGTAGGCCGCGGCGAAGAAGTTGTCGGTATTGCCCGCACCGCCGACTGCCATGCGGCCGTCACCGGCGCCGATGCCGGTCATCAGGTTCGCGGCCGTCGCGCGTTCGATGAAGGTGATGTCGTTCGACGAGGTCGAGTCGTCGAGCGTGAGCTTCGGCTGGATCGCGCCGATGCTGAGCTTCACGCCGTCGATGCCCTTGTAGTGCAGAGCGGCTTCATAGATCACGCCGTTCTGTTCGTCGCCCGAGTCGCCGAAGTTGAAATAGAGGTCGTAGGCGAAGTCCTTCATCAGCGTGCCGCTGGCACCGAAAATGGCGCGGCGGAAGTTGATGTTGTTGTCGAGGCCGCCGAAGTTGGCGACGCTGTTGTCGTCCTGGTCGTAATAGCCCCAGTCGAGATGGGCGCGGCCGGAAAGTTCGAAGGTGAAGTTGCCGTCGGCCGACTTGAAGGAGGGGCGGCCGTTCTTCAGGCCGACAATGACATCGCTCTTGCGTTCTTCAAGCGACTTGATCGCGTTGCCATGCTGAATTTCGACATCGTCGACTTTCCGCTGGAGGGCTTCGATCTGCGCCTTGAGGGCGTCGAGTTCAGCCTGGGTGTTGCTGGCGGCAAAAGCAGGTGCCGCAAGGAAGGCGGCAGCGCCGATCGCCGTGCCGGCCAGCAGAATGTTTCTCAACGTCATTTGACGTCTCCGTGTTCTATGGATGAGCTTCTGTTGCAGGATCGGCAGCCGCGGCGAAGACCGCGAACACCCCCCATGGCGTCGCTCGTAACAGAGCCATGTGACGGTTCGTATTCACTTTTATGACAGTGAAATGACGGCCCCCAAGTGTGGCCGCAGCGCACCTGCATCTACTTTGGCAGAACGGCGGGGGCCATAACGAGAGGCTATAAAAAACACATTGATTTCAATGGGATAGCCTAAACGACCGGGCCTCGGCAATAAAGACACAGCGGCCGGAAATTCGCTCGGCACACTGTGGCTTGTGCCGAACGCAAAAGCGGCGGGGCCTTGCGAGCCCCGCCGCTTTCGTCTCTCGAAGTGGAGAGGTCAGAAGGTGAAGCGCACCCCTCCGAGGATCGTTCGGGGCTTGCCCGGCCTCGCCCCCGCCGGGTCGAAGGAGACGAGATAGACTTCGTCCGTGACGTTTTCGACGATCGCCATCAGGCTCACGCCCGGCACGACGTCCAGCTCGGCGGAGAGGTCGACGACGACGCGCTCATCGATCCGCTGGTTCGCTGGAATGGCCCCCTGGCCTGCGACGGCCCGCGCTTCGTCAACATAGTTGGCGATCACATTCGTCCGCCAGGTCTCGCCCTCGAGACCCGCCGTCAGGGTCAACTGGTGTTCCGGCACATAGGGCAGCTTGTCGCCCGCCGTGACGTTGCCCCAGGGGCCGAAGCCGCTGTTGAAGCTCGTTTTGAACTCGGCGTCCGTATAGGTGTAGATCGCCGCAAGCGGCACGGAAAGCTTCGTGCCGAGGCTCTTGCCGGCGTCGTATCCGGCAGTGAACTCCAACCCCTTCACATCCACTTCGCCGCCGTCGAACTGCGCACCGATGGTGCAGCCTCCGCCCGTCGAGGCGGTGCAGGTGCCGAGCAGGTTCGAATAGTCGTTGAAGAAACCGATCGCCTCGAGCGACAGGTCGCCCGCCCCGTAGCGGAAGCCCGCCTCGTAATTGACGGAGCGCTCGGCGTCCGAGGTCGAGCCGGGGCCCGGCGCTGCAAAGCCGCGATGAACGCCGCCGACAAGCTGCCATTCGTCCGTCAGATGATAGACAGCGCCGATGCCGGGAATGAGAACGTCGACCGAGTTCTCCGCAACGGTCGTCGGGCCGGTCCGGCTGGGATCGGCCGTGCTCCAGCGGGTCTGGCGCAGACGGATCGTCTCGTAACGAAGGCCCGGCGTTACCGTCAGCCGGTCCCAGTCGATCGTGTCCTGAACGAAAAACGCCCAGGCCTTGGCGTCGCCGACGCGATTGTCCTGACTGCCCGCCGCGCCCGCCGAGGAGAGCGTCATCTGCCCGCCGGCCATCGTGTAGATGTCGTCGTTCTGGAACCGGTCTTCTTCGTCTTCATGGTAGCGCACCGAGAACTCGAGATAATGCGCGAGATCCCCTGTGACGAATGCCGATCCGAGGACGGACTGGATGCCGGCCGAATAGTATTCGCGATTGTTGTTGCGGACGCGGATCTCGCCGGCGGCTCCTTGCAGAACGGCATATTCGGCGGCATTCGTGACGGGATCCGAAACGATACTGGAAATGCTTGTCCATGAAGGCGCGCCGGTGAGCCTTGCGTCGTTGATCTTGTACCAGGCGCGGCTCGTGTCGTTGTAGTAGAGCGTCGTCGTGAGGTTCAGATCGTTGGAAAAATCGACGCGGTGTGAGGCCTGTAGCGTCAGGTGATCGACATTCATTTCGTCGACCTGGCTGGCGGCGTAGCGGCGATAGGGTGTCGCGTTGAAATCGGCGAGCGTCAGTCCGAGATAGGTTTCATCCGAGACTTCGTCCGAGCGTTGCACCTTGAATTCGAAGGACTGACGCAGGCCCGATTCAGCGGTGCTTCGGAAGGCGAGCTTCGCCAGATAGTCCTGGATGCGGTAGCCGGTATCGCCGCCGCCGTCGAGCTCCTTGAACCCGTCCGTCCTGTCCTGCAGCGTTTCGACGAGAATGCCGACGTCCCACGCATCCGACATCGGCATCCATCCGCCGGCATAGCCATGGACGCGAAGAGTGCTGTCTTCGCCGCCGAGAGCCGTCATCGACCCGGACAGCCTGCCATCTTCATTGTCGGGAATGGACGTCGAGAAGAGATTGATCGCGCCGGCGACGGTCGAAGGTCCGTACTTGATCGCGGCCGGGCCCTTGACGACTTCGATCGCCTCCATGCGGCCCATGGACGGGAAGTAATAGGCAGCGGGCGCGGCATAGGGCGCAGGTGCGATCAGCACGCCATCTTCCATGATGACGATCTTGTTGTTGCGGTCGCTGCCGGACCCGCGAATACCGATATTGGGCCTGAGGCCGTAACCGTCTTCTTCCTGAAGCTGAACGCCGGGCACGAGGCGCAGGGTGCGGTTGATGTCGGTATAGGAGAATTTCTCGATTTCCTCCTGACCGATGAAGGTCGCCGATCCGCCAACCTCGCCGACATCCCCTGCCGTGCCCGTCACGGTCAGGCCTTCGAGAATGTGCAGCTTCGCTTTCGCGGTTTCCTGCTGCGCGGAATCTGCGCTGCTGCCCTGTGCATAGGCGGGAAGAGCCCACAGAAGCGCCGCAATAACAGGTGCGGCTGATTGGCGGAAATACCGGGTGTAGTGAAAAGACATGCATCCCCCTTGTCTGGCGCAACGGCGCGCGGGGGCTGTCATACAAACTTCAAAAAAGTCTGTAAATGATATTGCTTCTCATTTTTGTTATCAGAAACGAAGATTTTACTAGGCCAAGGTCAATTTTCGCCCGCAATCTTCGTAACCACGACGGAGCTTGCTTCGAGGGTCCGGTGAACAGGGCATTTGCCTGCGATTTCGGCCAATTTTCCGGATAGCGAGGGAGCGATATCGCCCGCGATCCGGATGGTTCTTTCGAAGCGGTCAACATAGCCGTCGCGCCCCTCCGCACATTCGGCGCAGTCACGGGCATGCACCCTTTTGTGGTCTACCGTGACGGAGATGGCGCCAAGTTCGAGCTCCTTGCGGTCGGCATACATGCGCAGCGTCATGGAGGTACAGGCACCGAGCGCGATGGACAGGAAATCGTAGGGTGTCGGCCCGGAGTTGAGGCCGCCCTGTGCCTCGGGCTCATCGGCCGTCAGCCTGTGCGGACCAACGGTCACGCGCTGCTGGAATTTTCCAAGCCCCGTCTCCGAAACGGTCACGACGTCGTTCGCTCGCTCGTCCCGCGCCGCCGCCTCGCGTCCGATATAGCGGCCGGCCCATGCGGCAAGGACTTCCGCCACATAGAGCGCATCGCGCCGCTGCGTCAGGAGGTGATCCGCATCGTCAAGCGAGACAAAACTCTTGGGATGCTTTGCGGCGTCAAAAATCCTTCCGGCATTCTCGATGCCGACGACTTCGTCGCGTGGCGCGTGGAATATGAGGAGAGGTTTTCCGAGACCGCTTATACGTTCGCCCAGATCGTGCTCATCGAGGTCGTCGATGAACTGTTTCCGGATTTGAAAGCGCCGCCCGGCAAGCTCCACCTCCGCCTCACCGTCCTCTTCGATCCGAGTGAGATCGGCCTGAAAGCTTCGCACGACGTGCCGGGCATCTGCCGGCGCGCCGATTGTCGCGACGGCCCTGGCCTCCGGAATCTCGCTTGCTGCAGCGAGGATCGCGGCACCCCCGAGGCTGTGCCCGATGAGGATCTTCGGCGCCTCGAGATTCTGGCGCATGAACTCGACAGCGCGCAGGAGGTCGGCAACGTTCGATGTGAAATTGGTATTGGCGAACTCGCCGCCGCTCATACCGAGGCCGGTGAAATCGAACCGGAGTACGCCGATGCCAAGGTCGGCAAGTGCACCTGAAATTCGGGCCGCGGCGAAAACGTCTTTCGAACAGGTGAAACAATGCGCGAAGACCGCATAGGCTCGCACGGGTGCTGCCGGCAGGTCGAGGAGGGCGGCAAGTTCGTCGCCTTGAGCGCCGGTGAAAGTAACCCTTCTCGAGCGAGCCGACATGAAGTGCCTCCTGAAAATCGTTTCTTCCCTTGGTGAAGCCTATCGCAAAGAGAGAACGGGAATTTGCCAAAACGGCGTTGACGGCCGGTTTGGGGCGAATTTGGCGTCAACACAGCGGAAATATGACGGCGGAACGTCGTGCTTCGCGGGGCGTTTTCTTTTGGCGGCCGCGCCGCCTGACTCGTGGCGGTCGCTGCGGCGGGCTGCTTACCCCCAGCAGCTACACCACGTCCCGGGACACAACCCCTATCTCACGGCAAAGAGCATGCTGCGCAGGATCGAAGCGTTGAAGCGGGAAATGCCGGAGATGGCGGAACGTTTGGAACGTTCCCTGCGCGATCTTGCAAGCGGCGGCACCCGCAACTAACGCGGCCGGACCAGGACGCACAAAAACAAGTTCAAAGGATCAGAGCGCGTTGCTGCGCGCCGGCGGCGCTTCCGGAAAGATCGGATAGGTCCCCTTGTAGTTTGCGAGCGGACGATACCCGCCCTCGGTCCGATCTTCCGTAATGTCGAGGTTCGCGCCCCCATCTTCTCGCGCCCGGCTAACGACACCTGCGGTGACGTCCCGAATGCCGGTTGCCAGCCGGATCAGAAGTTCCCGCCCCGCCCGGCAGGCAAGCGGCTCGCGCTCGCAGAAACCGGCCGCATCGCGTGCCGCATGCGACACCACGATCTGTGCATTGGTGAAGGTCGAGAGGTCTGGCGTCACGTCGGGCTCGGGAGGTGCCGGGTCTTGCGCGTAGGTCGTGGGCATGAAACCGGGTCCTGTCATGGCCGGTTCGGCCGGTTCCACGAGCTTGATTGCGTGGCCGACAAGGGCCAGCACCACCAGCGATTTGACTGCAAACTTGATCATGCCTGACCTCGCAAAATGAGGTTAGGCGGATCGTATCACTTTTCAACAGGTTGAACCGCCCCGGGATTGCCGGAGGCTGGTTGATGTGAGTCACGCCACCCTGGCGAACTCACTGGATTGCGCATAGTAGCGCGCCCCGTCTCTCCGATGGAGGCGGGGGAAGGGCCCGCGTTGCCGGGCGAAGGACAGGTCTATGATCCCGATTTCGCCGATATTCTGCTCAATGTCGATTCCGTGGGCGATCACGTCGTCAAGCACGGCCTGATGAGGCAACGCGGCATGTATCGCTTTCTTCTGATCTCAGGCGACAAGGACCTCACCGCACGGATCAAGCTGGCGCTTGAGTCCGTCTCGACCGTCATGAGTGCCGATCCCGCCATCGACAATGTCGAGGAACTGGCCGCGCAGTTCCGGCCGGAAGGCATCCTGGTCGACAGCGATATCCGCATGGGCGCACGCACGGCATTTGAGCGGCTTGCGATCGTCAGGGAGTGGTTTCCGGCGTTGCCGATGATCGTCATCGGCAACGAATCCGGCATCCAACTTATTCTGACGGCGATGCGTGCAGGCGCGCAGGACTTCATCGACCGGGACGCAGCAGAGGACGGTATTCGCGACGCGGCTATTCGGCATACGGTGCGTCTCGGTCGGCAGGCGGTGAACTGGGGCGAGAGCCTGTTTATTCCTGGCGGTGTCTCTGCCTATCTTCCGCTCGACGTATCTGCGCTGGTGCGCCCCGGCGTGGAGCTGAAGGAAGTTTTCCTGCCGCAAAACTCGATCTTCGCGAGCGTTGGCTTTCCCGCGAACCTCACCTTTGAGGCACAGTATGTGTTCCAGTGGGAAGAATCCGTTCTTCCCGCCTGCGGCAGCTTCTTTTCACCGAGCGATGCGGCTTCGGCCGGTTGCCGTTATGCGTTGTCGGGTGGCGAAGTTTTTAACTTCGGGAACGGTCAGAGCTACACACCTACAGCCTTCATTCCCCGCGGTCCCGATCAGGAGGCGCGCGATGAGGGCCAATACGGCTTCGCGTTGCGCTACTACGCTGACTGGCTGAACCGGGGCACGGAGCTTTCGACCTACTTCGTGAACTTTCACAGCAAGCTGCCATTCGGTACCTTCACGGCAAGCGTTCCAACGGCAACAAGCCAGGCGCTTCAGGTTTTCTGCAATCCTGCTGTGCCCGGCTCTCTGTCCAGCCCGAGCTGCACGAGCGCCGTTCCAGGACAGACGGACGATGCGGGCCGCCCCGTTTCGTTCGCAGAGGCGATATTTGCTCTTTCGGCCGGGGACAACAAGAATCTGATCGTTCAGTATCCTGAAGATATTCAGATGTTCGGAGCGAGCTTCAATACAACCATCCCGATCATTGGCGATGCGACGGCTCTTTCCGGTGAACTTGCTTTCTATCCGGACATGCCCTTCCAGCTCGACCCGAACGAGATCAACGGTGCGGATATCGAGAATTTCGGTTACACGCCGGGACCTGGCGAAGCCGACTATTATCAGGGCTCCCCGGTGGCGCCCGGCCAGCTCATCCCCGGCTCGCGCCGGACGGAAGCGTTGCATGGTCAGATCTATACGCTGAGCACGCTGACGCCGTCCGATCCGATCGTGAGGACTCTGGGCGGCAGTCTGCTGATTCTTGTCGGCAACGTCGGTTTCCAATATTTGCCGGATGCGGAAGGCAACCGCTTCGCCATTCCACGCTCGAGCGAAACCCACGCCAATCCGGGCTCGGCCGCAACCTACGGTGATAATTGCAATCGCGGCGGCACGTGTTCCATCGCGCCGCAATACGCAACCTCGTTCTCATGGGGCTACCGTCTGCTGGCGCAGATGGAATATCCGAGTGCTTTCGGAACCGCCTACACGCTCAGCCCGAGGATCATCTGGAGCCATGACGTCGACGGTTATTCGGCGGGACCGATCGGCCCGGGCTTCGTGGAGGGCAAGATGGCTGCGACGGTGGGCGTCACGGCGAGCTATCTCGACGCATACAGTCTGGCGCTCGACTATACGAACAACTTCGGTGCCGAATATCGCAACGGCTCTTTCGACAAGGATTTCGTCAGCTTGACGGCGTCCTACACGTTCTAGCGGTATTTCCGATCCGGCGGTTGCCAACTGATCGCGGGAAATACAGTCGAACCAAGAGAGAGGCCACTCTCTGCCTGAGGCCAACAGCCTGGCCTCGCGTCGCGGCCCGTTCCCGGGAAACCGGGGGCGGGTCGTTGACTTTGTCCTTCGTCAGCTCTGGCGTGGCGCGAGATAGCCGTGCATCAGCACTTCGAGCACCACATCCGCATAGCGCCGCTGCAGAGCCTCGTCGATTTCCTCGACTCCATGCACGAATTTCAGGATCGAGCGGTTGGCGAATATCTGTTCGCAGGCTCCGAGAGCCGCCATGTAAAAGAGGTCGGGATCGACCGGTCGGATGGTGCCATCGGCAATGCCCGCTTCCATCACCTCCTTTGCCGTTCGTGCAAGCGGCTCGGCAAAGAAGGTTGTGATCTCGCGGGCATTTTCCTCCGAGCTGTCGCGCATCAGCGCCGCCAGCAGGCGGTAGAGATAGGGATAGCGGAAGAAGGTTCGGATGACGCCGGCGAGGTGTCGCCGGAGTTTCTCTGCAGGGCTGATGTTAAGCGAAAGAAGCCGGTCGAGCTCGCCCAAGGCCTTTGCGGCGTCCCGTTTGGCCAGCGCGAGCAGAAGGCCGTCCTTTCCCCCGAAATAGTAGCTCACCAGCGCCACATTGACTTCCGCGCGGGCGGCAATATCGCTGAGCGCCACGTCGATCGTCTGCCGTTCGCTCATGACGGCGCTTGCCGCCTCGAGAAGTAGTTCCCGCGCCGCCGGCCGCTGGGGAGCGGCTCGCGCCTTTCCCTTTTCTTGAGCTCCCACAGGCGCCTCCTTGATTCCGTCCTGATTTCAATTTAAATGTAGATTTAAAATTTTAAATGCGCCATTAAAATATGCCCGCAATGAAGGGGCAGGGAGGCGGAAATGAAGGTGACGGCTGCCGTCGTGCGTGCGCCTGAGGTTGGTTTCAGCACCTACGAGCGCAATGTCGTGAAAGTCCCCGAGGACTTCCCGCGCGAACTTGCAGGGCCGCTCGGCTGCGGCATACAGACCGGCGCAGGCGGGATCATGAATTCGCTCGCCTGCGAGAAGGGGTCATCGGTGCTCATTCTCGGTGGCGGTGCCGTCGGGCTCTCGGCCGTCATGGGAGCTGCCGTACAGAATTGTGGCACGATCATCGTTCTGGAGCCGCACGAAGGGTGCCGCAAGCTCGCGCTCGAACTTGGCGCGACGCATGCGCTCGATCCTGCCGAAGCAAAAGACCTGGTTGCCGCAGTACGCGCGATCCTTCCCGCCGGCGTAGATTATGCGTTTGACACGACCGGCATCCCGGATCTCCTGCAAGCGACCATGGGATGCCTCGGACCGCATGGCACGTTCGGAATCGTCGGAATTGCGCCGCCCGGCACGCCAGTCCCCGGCGATCTCATGTCGGTCGTCACTTTCGGTCACACGATCAAGGGAATCATCGAAGGCGACAGCGACCCCGATGTTTTCATTCCAAGGATGATCGAGCTGTACCGCCAGGGAAAACTTCCGTTCGACCGGTTGGTGAAAACCTACCCGTTGGAGGATATCAATCGGGCCGTGGCCGATCAGCACGCCGGTAAATGCGTAAAAGCCGTACTCACCACGGGTCAGCAGTGAAATCGACGACCCGCAAATACAAACAAAACAGCGAACAGGAAGAAACTTGAATGTCTGACGCATATATCATCGACGCCTGCCGCACGCCGCGTGGTATCGGCAAGGTCGGCAAGGGCTCGCTCGCCCACCTTCATCCGCAACATCTGGCTCGCACCGTGCTGGCCGCGATTGCCGAGCGCAATAATCTCAACACAGCCGACGTCGATGACGTTCTCTGGGGCACTTCTTCCCAGCGCGGCGCACAGGGCGGCGACATGGGCCGCATGGCCGCCCTCGATGCGGGCTATGACATCAGGGCCTCCGGCGTCACACTCGACCGCTTCTGCGGCTCGGGCATCACCACCGTGAACCTTGGCGCGGCACAGATCATGTCCGGCATGGAAGACCTTGTCATCGCCGGCGGTACCGAGATGATGAGCTACACGGCCGCAACCGCAGACCCTAAAACCCCACCGATGATGGATGCCGGCAATCTCCATCTGCGCAAGCTGCACCCGCAGTCCCAGCAGGGCGTCTGCGCCGATGCGGTCGCGACGCTGGAGGGCATCGACCGCAAGGCGGTGGACGAACTCGCCCTCACGTCCCAGCAGCGTGCGGCAAAGGCCATAGCGGAAGGCCGCTTCAACAGGTCGCTTGTCACTGTCTACAATGATGACGGATCTGTCGCACTCGACCATGAGGAGTTTCCGCGCCCGGAGACGACTCTGGAGGGCCTGGGTAACCTGAAGGCTACTTTCGCAGCATGGGCGGACATTCCGGTCGACGCGGAAGGCACAACCTATGGCGACCTCATCCGCCAGAAATATCCGCAGTTGAAGGAATTCAACCACGTCCACCACGCCGGCAATTCGTCGGGTGTTGTGGACGGCGCCGCGGCAATCCTGCTGGCCTCGAAGAAATATGCGGACAAGAACGGTCTGAAGCCGCGGGCCCGCATCGTGGCGACGGCCAATATGGGTGATTGCCCGACCCTAATGCTCAACGCACCTGTGCCCGCAGCGAAGAAAGTGCTGGCGAAAGCCGGCCTCACGCCGGACGACATTGATCTCTGGGAGATCAATGAGGCGTTTGCCGTTGTCACCGAGAAGTTCATCCGCGATCTGAAGCTCGACCGCGAAAAAGTGAACGTCAACGGTGGTGCCTGCGCACTCGGCCATCCGATCGGCGCCACGGGCTCCATCCTCATCGGCACCCTGATCGATGAACTGGAACGCCGCGGCAAGCGCTACGGTCTCGTCACCATGTGTGCCGCCGGCGGCATGGCGCCGGCCATCATTGTCGAAAGCTTGCAGTAACTGGGAACCCGAAGGCCGCGGTCTGCCGCGGCCTTCGCTCACTTTTCGGAGGTTTCTTCTGAAATGACTTACACGATCACCGACCTGGCCAATGAATTCGGCATCACGCATCGCACGCTGCGTTTCTATGAGGAAAAGGGCCTGATCGAACCAGAGCGCAAGGGACAGACCCGGCTCTATTCGAAGCGCGATCGTGCTCGTCTTCAACTCATTCTCCGCGGGCGTGAAGTCGGTTTGACGCTCTATGAAATTCGTCAGATTCTCGATCTCTACCGGACCGGCAAGGACATTGAGGAGCAGAACCGCCTTGCGGTGTCTTTCTTCAAAAAGCGTCTGGCCGCTGCGAAGGAGCAGCGCGCCCAGGTAGATCATCAGATCGAACGTCTGGAGGACGCCTGCCGGAGATTTGACGGCCACGCGATTTTCGCCTCGCACCCGCACCGCGAGGGGCAGGCGCTTCGGACCGGCACACACTGAAGCCGGCACGGAATCGCCAATCTTGCCGGGTGAGGTTAGACTGCGTCCGGTCTGATTTATGAAAATGCTCCGGCCAACGGAGCTCACAGGGAGAAACAAGGGATGAGCGAATACAAGCTCCTCATCAATGGCAGGCTCGTCGCCGGAGCAAGAGTCTCCGACGTTCTCAACCCGGCGACGGAGGAGCCCGTCGCTTCCTGTCCCCGCGCCTCCGAAGCGCAGTTGAATGAAGCGGTCGCAGCGGCGAAAGCCGCGTTCCCCGCCTGGAGCGCGACGCCGATTGCCGAGCGCAAGAAGGCGCTCAGTGCGATCGCCGATGTCATTGAGGCCAATGCCCAGGATCTTGCGCGCCTTCTGACCCAGGAACAGGGAAAGCCGATCGGCGATGCGACGGGAGAAGTCTACGGCACTGCCGCTTTCTTCCGGTACTTCACCATGCTCGATCTTCCGGTAAAGATCATCGAGGACAGCGAAGGCAAGAAGGTTGAGGCGCATCGTCGCCCCCTTGGTGTCATCGGGGCGATCGTCCCCTGGAATTTCCCGATGATCCTCATGGCGTTCAAGCTGCCTCCGGCCCTGCTTGCAGGGAATACGGTTGTGCTGAAGCCCGCGCCGACGACGCCGCTCACGTCGCTGAAGCTTGGCGAGATCATAAAGGACATACTGCCTGCGGGTGTTGTGAATGTCATTGCCGATGAGAATGATCTCGGAGCGGCGCTCACGGCGCATCCTGACGTTCGCAAGATTTCTTTCACCGGCTCGACCGCAACCGGTCAGAAGGTCATGGCGGGTGCCGCCGGTCTTCTGAAACGCATCACGCTCGAGCTCGGTGGCAACGACGCAGGCATCGTGCTCGGTGACGTCAACCCGAAAGAGACCGCGCCGCAACTCTTTCAGAGTGCGTTCCAGAATTCGGGTCAGGTCTGCATCGCCATGAAACGGCTTTATGTGCATGAGTCGATCTACGACGAAATGTGCGACGAGCTTGCGAACATTGCGAACAACACCATCGTCGGCGATGGCCTGAAGCAAGGTACGCAGCTTGGGCCGCTCCAGAACAAGATGCAGTTTGAAAAGGTGAAGGAGCTTATCGAGGACGCGAAGAAGACCGGAAAAATCATTGCCGGTGGCGATACGCCGGAACAGGCGGGTTATTTCATCCGGCCGACCATCGTTCGCGACATATCGGACGGCACGCGCCTCGTCGACGAAGAGCAGTTCGGTCCCGTTCTCCCGGTCATCAAATATTCCGACCCGGAAGATGCCGTCGCCCGCGCCAATGCCTCGCCTTACGGTCTTGGCGGTTCCATCTGGTCGTCCGATCCGCAGAAGGCTTACGACCTTGCGACGAAGCTCGAATCCGGCACCGTCTGGGTCAACAAGCATGCCGATCTCGCGCCGAACATTCCCTTCGGCGGTGCGCGCTTCTCCGGCCTCGGAACCGAACTTGGCGAGGAAGGCCTGGCTGAGTTCACGCAACTCAAGATCATCAACATGGCGAAATAATCGTTGCGTTCATCGCCAGACTGAAGGCCGTCTCCCGAAATCGGGAGGCGGCCTTTTGTTGGTCATGCCCGGCGCGGAAGCTCGGACTCACGCGTCGGGACGGGTCCATATCCATGTCCCGCCGACGAGTGCGGCCGCCAATGGTGTCAGAGAATAGGGCAGGGACACGAAAAGCAGTGCGATGAGGGCGCTCGCTGCGAAGGCCGCCAGGGCAGCGCGCTTCCCCCTTCGGGAAATAGCTCCCCGTTCCCGCCACAATCGGATGTGAGTACCGAAAGTCGGGTGTTCGACAAGCCACCGCTCGAGCGTCTCGTCGCTGCGGGCAAAACAATAGGCGGCCAGAATGATGAAGGGAACCGTGGGCAGAAGCGGGAGCACGACGCCGATGCCGCCCAGCCCGAGCGCGAGAAAACCACTAATCAGATAAAGCGTTCTGGACAATGGCCCCTCCGCCGCGCCGTCTCCCGCCAGGCTGCGCATGCCGGGAGCGGACCCTCGCAATAAAGCGGCCTTTGAAAACCGGCGCAATGCGGAATACTCCACCAATTGATCGGGGCGCGATCTACCGCGCAGGGCGCCATGTCCCCGCATCTATTTGGCGAGGCCGAAGAGACCTCGTTCCCCGGGAAGAACGCGGAACGCATCGGAGATGCCCACCACCGTTTCGGCACCGCCAAGGCAGAGATAGCCCCAGGGGCGGAGCACTTTGGCGAGTCCGGTGAAGACGCGCCTGCGTGTCGCCTCGTCGAAATAAATAAGGACGTTCCGGCAGAAGATGATGTCGATGGGGCCAAGATTGCTCGTGGAAGGATCCTCCAGCAGGTTATAGCGCCGGAACTCGATCATCTCGCGCAGGCTGTCCTTTACCCGGAAGCCGCCGCCGTCGGGATCGAAATATTTCCGGAGCATGTCGTCGGGCATCCCGCGCGACACTTCGAAAAGCGAGTAGTAGCCGTCTTTTGCCTTGGCGAGCATGGCATCGGAGATGTCCGTGGCGACGATTTCGACTTTCCATCCCGCCAGGGCGGCGCCCATTTCGGCCACCGTCATGGCGAGAGAATAGGGCTCCTGTCCACTCGAGCAGGCCGCACTCCATATCCTGATCCGGCGCGACACCTTGGTCATCGCCATGACCTCCGGCAGCAGGCTCTTGCGCAATCGCTCGAAGGGCCAGGCATCGCGGAAGAAGAGCGTTTCGTTGGTCGTCATCGCATCGACGATCTGATTCAACATCGTCTCGTCGCGCGTGCGGCGCGTCTTCTCGATGAAGTGATTGACGCTGTCCAGCCCACTCCTGCGCGCGAGTGGAGCGAGGCGGCTCTCGATGAGATATCCCTTCTCCGGTGTAACGACGAGGCCAGAACGTTCGTAGAGAATCTGCTTCAGATAGTCGAATTCCGGACTGTTCATATCTTCTCTCCTGCCGCGATGCGTAAGATCGCCGGTCCTATTTTTTGCAAGGGCAATATCTCTTCGCAAATTCCTGCCTGAGCCACCGCACCCGGCATCCCCCAGACGACGCTGCTTTCGCGATCCTGCGCAAGCACGCGTCCACCCTCCTCAAGAACGGTTTGGCATCCCTTGAGACCGTCGTTTCCCATGCCCGTCAGGATCACGGCAAGAAGTCGCTCCCTGTAGTGCCGGGCCAGGCTCCGGAGCATGGGGTCCACCGCCGGTTTGCACGAATTCTCGGGCGGGCCGTCGTCGAGGCGCAGGATCATGCCGCCCGCCGCCCGCGGTTCCACCAGCATGTGCTTGCCCCCCGGTGCGATGTAGATGCGTCCCTGCACCAGCGGTTCGCCGTCGCGTGCCTCGGCCGCCGGGCGCCCGGAGTAGCGCGTCATATGCTCGGCAAGAAGCGCTGTGAAAGTTGCCGGCATGTGTTGCGTCACAAGAATGGGCTGTGTGAGGTCCGGATCGAGATTTTTGAGTACCTCAGACAAAGCTTGCGGCCCGCCGGTGGAAGAACCAATGGCGATCGCATCGGGCCTGATGAGGGTCTTGGGTTTGCCTCGGACAACCGGCGCGGCCGGACCTGCCTGAACTTTCACTGCCGTGGCCGGCGGCACCGGCTCGGGTTTCTTCTTCGGAACCTCCGCGGCACACGCGCCATGCGCCCTCACCTTGCTCACCAGTTCCACGCGGAAACTCTCCGCGCCACCGAGCCCCGCCTTTGGCTTGGCGACATAGTCCGCCGCGCCCATGGCCATCGTCTTCAACGATATGTCGGCGTCGCGCTGGCTTGCTGATGAGACCATGATCACTTTCAGGTCAGGCTTTATCTCGAGCAGGCGAGGAAGCGCCGCGAGACCGTCAAGCTCAGGCATCTCGATATCGAGAACGACGATATCGATTTCCTGTCTTTCGACCGCCTTTAGCGCCATAAGGCCATTGGATACCGAAGCGACAACCTTGATGTCGGCCTCTTCCTCCAGCGTTCTGGTTACGATACCCCGAGCGATTGCGGAATCGTCTACAACCATGACCCGGCACGGATTCCGCGATTCCCTGCCGCGACCTTCAATCGACCTGTTACTCATCCGCGTGCTTCTTGCTTTCCTTCGTCATCCGCGAGAATTTCGTCGGCGACATCCTGTTCCATGCCCCCGCCCGGCAGTGCCGGGCCGTTGAGAAGTGTCTTGCTCTCTGGAAGGGTGGATTCGTCGAGCCCATCCGATAGAAAATTCAGTGTGTCCTCGACAGCGCCCAACGTTTCGCTCACTTGCGACATCCGCTGACCGGTTATGTCCTGGAAGCAGCAGGCTTCCATGACCTCGATACAGCATTCGCCCACGCGCTGTGCCGCGGCATCGCTGTCGGTGAAGTCGATCTCGGACATCTTTTCGACGGCCGTCATGATGCGATCGACGGCGGACTCCATTTCGCCGACAGCCGTTTTCTGCTCATTGACGGCACGCTGGAGTTTGTGCACGCGAAAGGAGGGGTCGAGAAGCGGTGCAAGGTACTTCCGTCCGCGAAGAACCGCCAGGCACACGTCGATGCACTCGTTTGTCAGGCGCTCGACGAGATCGAGTCTTCCCTTGCCCGTCATCAGAAATCCCCCAGCACCGTTTTCAGCTTCGCCTTCAGGACCTCGGCGCTGAAAGGCTTGATAATGTAGTTGTTGACGCCGGCCTTGCGTGCCGCGATGACGTTTTCGACTTTCGATTCGGCGGTCACCATCACGAAAGGCAATGACTTTGTACTTTCGTTGGCGCGCACTTTCTGCAGCAGCTCGTAGCCCGTCATCGGCTGCATGTTCCAGTCCGAGATGATCAGCCCGTAGCGGCGGGACTTGAGTTTCGTCAGAGCATCCGTCCCGTCTGTCGCTTCGTCGATATCGGAGAAGCCGAGCTTGTTCAGCAGGTTCCGCACGATCCGCAGCATCGTCTTGTAGTCGTCCACGATCAGGATCGGCATTTTCATGTCGACGGCCATTGTCTTTACTCCGTTACGCTCAGTGAATTGGTGCGGCGCATATCGCGCCGAGCACGCTTGTGACACTCAAGACCAGCAACAGCCGGTCGTCGAGCCGGTAAATCCCCTGGGAAACCTCACGCCAGCGTTCATCAAGCGTGGCAGGTACGCTCTCTCGCCGTTGCAGGGGGACGCTCAGCACCTCGCCGACCTCGTCGACAAGAAGGCTGAATGGCTCGTCGTCATGCTCGACAACGACGGCCATGGCTCGTTCGACGAAGCCCTCGGACGGCAATCCGAGACGGGTCCGCATATTGATTGCAGTCACGATCCGGCCGCGAAGATTGAGCGATCCGGCGATCTCCGGCGCAGCCAGTGGAATGCGTGTGATGACCTGCGGGCTGAGCACGTCACGGACGTTCAGTACGGGAATGCCGAAGCTTTGGCCGCCGATCGTCATCGTCACATAGTCCTCGGTCGTCGCTCCCGCGGCGGTGGTCGACGCTGTCCTGTGAAGAGCGGTGCTCATGCTGCGTCCTCCTTGTGGTTCTCTTCGGTGTGCGTGCGCGAGAGAACGTTGAGCAGCGCCGTGGGGTCGAGCTTCGTCACATAATCGGTGAAGCCGGCTTCCCTTCCGCGTGCAATGTCCTTCGGATTGGCATGAGAGGAGAAAGCGACAATGGGCACAGCGCTCGTTCTCTCGTCGGCTCGGAGCGTGCGCACGAGGTCGAACCCGGAAAGCCCTGGCATCTCGATGTCGGAAACGATGACGTCGAAGTTGCCTCCGTCCTTGCAGAGCGAAATGGCGGCCTCCGCGTGCTCCGCGACGGTCACCGAGTAGCCGGCGACCGTGAGCATGGGGATCAGGAGATTGCGGAAGAAGGCGCTGTCTTCGACGAGCAGCACGTTTCGCTCGCCTTCCGCCCCGAACGGGCTCTCGGTCTTGACTTCGAACCAGTTGGTGTTGCTCTGGCGCAGATAGTAAACCGTATCGACGATGTCGGTCGCGGCTCCGGCGATGATGGCGCTGCCGAGAGTGCCGGGCCGTCCGCCGCCCGAAAGCTGGAGGTCGAGCGGCGCATCCACGATGTCGACCACCCGGTCGACGACGAGGCCGAGCATGCGTTGTCCGTCGACAAAGACCAGGATCGGGTGCCGGCCCTTTCGCTCCGCCGGGTTACCGTCAAGGTCGATGAGCGGCATCAGCCCGCCGCGATATTGCAGGACGGTGAGCGAACCCGCCTTCTCGGCGGTTGCAAGATCCGTTTCTTCAAGTCGCGCGACGAGAGACAGCGGCACGGCTTTCGGGCCGCCGTCGCGGGCTTCAAAGACCAGCATCGAAACGGCCTCATCCCTGCGCGAGCCGCGTCCGGTGTTGCCGGCAAGGGTGGCTGCTTCGGCATGCGGCGAGGCGGAGACCGCCGAGGCGAGGCCGTTGGGATCGAGAATCATGATCACGCGCCCGTCCCCGAGGATTGTCGTGCCCGAGAAGCACGAGATGTGACGCATGCAGCGCGAAACCGGTTTGACGACGATCTCCTCGGTATCGAATACCTTGTCGACGATGATACCGAAGGTAAAGGCGCCCACCTGCGAGACAACGACATACATGCTGTCGGTCTCGCTCGTCTCGGCGGCGGAGCCGGTCTGTGGCAGCCCGAGGATTTCGCACAGCGAGACGAGCGGCAGCAACCGGTCGCGCAGGCGGTAAACGGGATGCCCGTTGATGTTATCGAGCCCTTTGCTCGTGGCGCGATTGATGCGCACCAGTTCCACAACGCTGTTCTGCGGCAGGGCAAAGCGCTCGCCTTCGCATTCGACGATGAGCGCCGAAACGATTGCAAGCGTCAGCGGAATCTTGATGGTGAAGCGGGAGCCGACACCTTCTGTCGACTGGAACTCGATGATGCCGCCGATCTTCTCGATGTTGTTCCGAACGACGTCCATGCCCACGCCGCGGCCCGATACGCTGGTCACGGCGGCTGCGGTCGAAAAGCCGGGCCGGAAAATGAACTGCTGGATCTGCTGCTCGCTCATACCCTCGAGCTGGATTTCGGTCGCCAGCCCGTTTGTCAGGACCTTCTCTCTGATCCGCGCTGTCGGCAGGCCGCGCCCGTCGTCGGAAACCACGACAACGATATGGCCGCCTTCGTGCCGTGCTGAAAGTTCTACCGTGCCGTGCTCGGGCTTTCCTGCGGCGAGCCGGTCAGCCGCCATCTCGATTCCGTGGTCGGCTGAATTCCTGACCATGTGGGTGAGCGGGTCGCGGATCGATTCCAGGATTTGTCGGTCGAGCTCGGTGTCGGCACCCGTCATCACAAGTTCGATCTTCTTGCCGACTTCCTGCGAAAGGTCGCGGACAAGGCGGGGCAGCTTGCCCCAGGCATTTCCGATCGGCTGCATGCGCGTCATCATCACGCTTTCCTGCAGCTCGGTCGTTACCTGGTTCAGCCGCTGCAGCGGCGCCGCAAAGGGGCTGTCGCCGTGGCTGCGCATGATCTGGAGGAGCTGGTTGCGCGTCAGGACGAGTTCGCTCACCAGCGTCATGAGATCTTCGAGAACATTGATGTTGACCCGCAAGGTCTGCGTCTGGCCCTGCGCGGCCGCATCGTGCTTCTCTGTGCTGGGATTTGCTGAAGCCGGTGCCGCCACGACGGGCTCTTGCTCCGTCTGCAGCGGGGGCGCCGCCTGAGGAGCATCCTGCGCTCCGCGATGGAGCAGGGCGAGCAACGCGGCAACATCCTCCTCCTCCACGCCGAGCGATCGGAAGCCTTGGCCGATCTCCGTTTCGAGGAGCGCGATGTCCTCCTCGGTCCAGCCATTGTCGGTCAGGCAGGTCAGGACGTCGGCGATATCGATCCCCGGCGTGCTCTGCAGCGCTACCTCGAAGCCCTTGGCAAGCGCGAACTGGAGCTTCAGCAGTTCGGGTTCAAGTTCGGCGCCGTCGGCGGATTTCGCGGCGAAGCCTGCGCAGGCAAGTTCGCAGGCTGTATCGATGCCCGATGCCGCGCCGGCGCGATCGAAAAGCGAACCCTGTTTTTCGGGGGCCGGGGCGGTGCTGGCAGGAGCGGCTGTCTCCCCGTTCGCAATGCGTCTCAATGCGTCGATGATCTCGCGATCCTCGCCCGCGGGCTCGCCACCCGTCGCGCCGAGAGAGGCGACGAGTTCCTTGATGCGGTCGAGCGCAACCAGCACCTGCGATATCACATCGTGCGAGACTGCGAGTTCGCCGTCACGGACGCGGCCAAGCACGTCCTCCGCCGCATGGGCAACGGACTCCAGCCGGGGAAGCCCCAGGAAGCCGCATGTACCCTTGATCGTGTGCATGACGCGGAAGATGCTTCCGAGAAGCGCAGGATCGCCGGGCCGCTGCTCCAGCTCCACGATTTCGCTGTCCAGCAAATCAAGCGCCTCGCAGGTCTCGGCGAGAAAATCCTTGAGAAGATCGTCCATGTCGACTAACCCATTTCCATATTTATTGGAAAACAGGCTAATGAGTCGGAACTAATTGTTGGTAAATACGTAGAATATTATTGTTATTATTTTATAAATACTTAGAAGTTCGACAACTGAGATTACAAGCCAACCGCCGACAGATGCGGCTCATCGGTCGTCAGCGTTCGTGATGCGGGGAAGGCGACTTCAACGCGCGTTCCCTTGCCTTCGGCGCTCATAATCGAAAACTTCGCATCGTGTAGCTCGGCAAATTGTTTTGTGAGCGCGAGGCCCAGGCCTACACCGTCGAAACGGCGGGTGAGGTGGCTCTCCACCTGCATGAAAGGCTCGGTAACGCGTTCGATGTTTTCTGCCGCGATGCCGATCCCCGTGTCCTCGACGGAAAGAACCAGCGCGCCGCCTGCCGCAATTTCCGCACCCAGGCAGACGGTGCCGCCGGCTGGCGTGAATTTGATGGCGTTGGAAAGAAGGTTGAGCAGGATTTGTCGTGTGAGCCTGAGATCTGCCCTGAGTTTCGGAAGGTTCGATGCCGATTCCTGTATCAGCGCCAACTTCGCCGCCTTGGCCCTGCCTTCCACAGTTCTTGTGCAGAAGTGATAGATATCCTCGATATCTATTTCCGTCTCCTCAAGTTCCGTTACCCCGACCTCAATCCTGCTGAGATCGAGAATGTCGTTCACGACGGCAAGGAGATGCAGGCCGCTATCGTGAATATCCTTTGCATAGGCTTGGTACTGCGCCGTCTCCATCGGGCCCATGACGTCGGTGGCCATGAGCTCCGAAAAGCCGATGATGACATTGAGAGGCGTCCGCAGCTCGTGGCTCATATTGGCTAGAAACTGGGACTTTGCCTGGTTCGCATATTCGGCCTTGTTGCGCGCGGCGCGCAGCTCTTCGGTCGCCTTCTGCAAATCGGTGATGTCGAGCACGGTGCCAATCACCTGCTCGATCTCTCCGTTGCGTCCGCGGATCGCCTCCGCCTCGCAGCGAATGTATCGCATTTCGCCGGTCGGAGGTGAGATGCGATGCGTTATGCGGAACGGCGTCCCTTGCTCGATAGCGGTGCGTGCCGCAAGGCGCAAGAGGGGTTCATCGGCGGGATGCACCTGTCCTAAAACATGTTGCAACGTGGTCTTCCCGTCCTCCGGATTGCCGCCGAGAATGTGGAGGGCCGCGTCGGAACAGGAAATCTCCATGGTGCTGACGTTGAGCTGCCAGTTTCCCAGATGGGCAATGCGCTCCGCGGCCGCGAGGTTCCGTGCGCTGTCGCGAAGCGCCTTTTCTGCGCGGCGCCTGTCCGTGACGTCGTAGCAGCCGATCAGAATCACGCGCTCTCCACCCATGCTGAGCGCTACGGCAGAGACGACGCACCACATCTCGGTACCCGCCTCGCTCATGACGCGCGCCTCGATCTCCTCCATGCGGCCGTCAATCTTCTTGCTTGCCAGAAACCGTGTGGTGAACTCGGTGCCGGTGAACTCCGCGATATGGCGCCCGGCGAGCTTCCGCTGTTCGCTGTCGACCAGAGCGCTGAATGAAGTGTTGCAGAAGATGATTTCACCGGTGGACTGACGGACGGTCGCCAGGCCGAATGGCATGGCCTCGATGATGACACGCATCTGCTGCTCGCGAGCATGCAAAGCGTCTTCCGCTTGCCGAAGTGCGGTCAGGTCGCGCACGACGGCCATGAATATCATTTCGCCATCCAGCATGATGCGAGACACGGACGCCTCGGCCGGAAATTCGGATCCATCCTTTCGGCGGCCCTTGACTTCCGGGCGTCGGCCCATGAGCCGTGTCGGCTCCTCATCGCGAGCGAAGCGGGCGACATGGGTTTGGTGCCGGGCTCTTATGCTTTGCGGAAGAAGTGTGTCGAGCTTCGCTCCGATAGCTTCTTCGGCGCTATAGCCGAAAATCGCTTCGGCACGCTTGTTGAAGATGCGAATGTTGCGATCGCCGTCCATGGCGACGATCGCGTCGCCCGCGGTGTCGAGCAGTTCGTCGAGTTGCCGTCGTGCATTGGTCATTTCCTCGGCATTGATCCGGCACTTTAGCGCCATGCCGATCTTGTCGGCGATGCCGTCCAGCACCTCGATCGTCAGCCGGTCGCGCCGGCGTACCTCGTTGGTTGCGAAGGTAAGCACGGCGATAACGTCGTTGGTTGCCTTGAGCGGTATCGCAACGCCGCCACCGCTTTCGCCTGTAGCGCAGATACTCTCGCCGGTGCGCCAACAGCGTTCCGCGATCTCCCGCGCGTATTCTTGGGCTTTCTCGCGCGGTTGTGCTTTTCCCGGGCGGTCGAGACTCTTCCGTGCCGAAAGAGTGCCATCCTTCGGGATCCATGCCATCCCTTGCTGCCAGCCGGCATAGAGCAGAACCGCGTGTAGCACCCGGCCGAGAGCATCGGAGAGTGAATCCGATTTCATCAGGCGGTCGATAATCGTTTGTGCGAAGCGCAGCTGACGCTCCTCCTGAACCGATTCCGTGATGTCGGTCACGATGAGCGCCGTGCTTGACCCGGGCGTCCATATGCGGCTCAGGACGAACTCACTGCTGTCTGGACGGCGGCAGCGTTTACGCAGTTCGTAGTTGCGTTCCTCTCCGCCGGCTACAGTCTGGGGGTCTGCAGTGATCTTGCTCCCCCGGGCGAGCAGCCGCTCGATGGTCGAGAGTGTAGGTGTCTCGTCGCTGTCCCAGCCGAGTGCCGCAAGCAGATCGCCTGCGCTCGCATTCTGCGAGACGAGTTGGCTTGTTGCAGGATCGAATACGAACACTGCGGGCGAACGCGGCAAAATAATCGGGCGATGAGGCACCTTCTTCTCCCAGTCCGGTTACTCAGGCAACCCGTGCCCGGCTGAGAAAGGTGTCAACCTGCTGGCGAAGTGTCTCGGCCTGCCGGGCAAGAATGTCGGACGAACCGGAAATCTCGGCCGCTGCCGAACCGGTCTCGGCTGCGGCTTCCGCCACGGCGACGATGTTCGACGATACGTCCTGCGTGCCACGCGCCGCCTCCTGCACGTTACGCGCGATTTCGTTGGTGGCGGCGTCCTGTTCGTCGACCGCTGCGGCGATCGAGGTGGCGATCTGGTTCATCTCGGTGATCGTCTTCTCGATCGACTTGATGGCATCGACGGACTCCTGCGTTGCCGCCTGCATCGTCTTGATCTGCTCGGCGATTTCCTCGGTCGCCTTGGCTGTCTGGTTGGCAAGGCTCTTCACCTCGGAGGCGACGACCGCAAAGCCCTTGCCGGCCTCGCCGGCGCGCGCCGCTTCGATGGTCGCGTTGAGTGCCAGTAGGTTGGTCTGCGCCGCAATATCGTTGATGAGCGTCACCACATCGCCGATCTTCTGCGCCGCTTCCGCAAGTCCCTGGACCTTGCCATCGGTGCGATGTGCCTCTTGCACGGCCTGTCCGGCGATCTTGGTCGAGAGCGATGCCTGCCGTCCGATTTCCGTGATCGAACTCGAAAGCTGCTCGCTGGCCGAAGCAACCGTCTGCACATTAGTCGACGCTTCCTCGGACGCCGCCGCGACCGTCGTCGTCTTGGCGCTCGCCTGTTCCGCCGTTACGGACATGGCCTGCGCGGAGGCCTGGAGTTCGGTGGAGGCCGAGGCGACCGACTTGATGATCTCGTTCACCGCGACATCGAAATCGGAGATGGCTGATTCCAGTGCCTTCTGCCGTCCGGCCCTTTCCTCTACCATCGCGTCCTGATATGCCGAAATGGCGAGATCCATATCAAGACAAACAGCAGTATTCACCGCGCAAAGGACCTGGGAAAGCTGTCCGGGCGTCCAGCGATACTTCTTGACTGCTATATCGACCAGCCTGTTCATCACGAACTTGTAGCCTCCGATATACCAGCGCGGCTCGAGGCCGATGCGGTTGTGAGTGAGGCCGATCGTGTGGACGCTCTGCATGTAGGCATCGTCGAACGTGCCCGAGAAAAGCCTTCCCCAGTGTGCCCCCTGGGCTTGCTTCAGGCGCGGTGCCTGGCTGCCAAGGAGCTTGGAGAGCTCGGGCACGGCGCCGATGTGTGCATAGAAGGTGTCGAGTATCTGGGGCAGGTGCGGCTCCAGAACTTTCCAGAACTCGCGGAGCGCTGCCCCGGTCTCGTCGGATACCTCCATGAAGCGCAGGCGCGATGCCCGGTCCACGGCCGATGTGTCGTCTTTCGTCATGCTGGCCCCCATTTTAACAACGGCCCCGGTCCTGCCGGGTCCTGTTCTCCCGCCCTGAAGTGGATAAAAGTCAGCGATTACTGCGACTTTTTGTCACCGATTCGGAGCGATTAATTTCAATATTAGGGGTAGACATGAAATAAATGGTTAATAATACTGTAGTCAAAGAATAATTATTATGATGAATATTTATATAGCGTGTTTATAACGTAAGTTAAAAACTGATTTTAGTCAGGTTTGATGTGGAAAAATTGGTTAGGACTCTATAACTGTTTCGTATCGAGACAGTTGAATGATTTCCGTTAAAGACAAGCCGGACCTAATCCGGCGGCGAGTGTTCCGTGAGTGGCAATGTCGGCGGCACCCCGGTTGGGGAGGATAGCGCACAGGACGGGAAGAAGATCGACGCTTCATCGGAAGGTTGTGACACCTGCCCATTTCGGTCTGTCGGCTTTTGCGCTGCGGTCATGGGGGCAAGTCTGGGGGAGGGTGAGCGTCGCAAGACGGCGGGCTCCGCTCTCGCTCGCCAGCAAATTCTCAGACCGGGCGAGGCGTCGGGGCGCGTAATTGTTCTCAGGCAAGGCTGGGCGCTTCGCTCGGCCATAACCTCGGACGGACGGCGTCAGGTTTTATCCATTTTGCTGCCGGGGGACATAGCGGGCGGCGAGTTCCTCATGCGCGACAAGGTGCGCGTGCCGGTACAAAGTTTGACGCCGGTTGAGTACTGCTCTTTCGACGTTACCTATCTCAAGGAAATCGCAGGCGAAAATCCGGCGTTCATCTGGACCTTCGTCGACCTCTGCCTGTCCAGCAAAGAGGCAAGTGAGGCGCGACTGATTGATCTTGGTCGTCGCAACGCGGAACAACGGCTCGCGCGCCTCATCCTCGACCTTCACCGGCGCCTGAGGGAGAAGGGACTTTCCAATGGTGCCACGATCCCCTTTCCGCTCCGCCAGCAAACCGTCGCCGATGCGCTGGGCCTGACCCAGGTGCATGTCAGCCGGGTTATACGAAGTCTCCGACAGTCGCGCATTCTCCAGATAAGGTCCGGACAGCTCACGATTCTCGACATGGACGCTCTGATGGCGACCGCCGAGTTCTACGAGACCTGAGGCCACCCCTTATGCAAGGCGCCTCCACGAATTCATGCGAACGACCGCATCTCTGTCCAACGGTCGTCAGCGGCTCGTCTCAGCCCTCGGACAAACCCTGCGCACGCACAAAGGCAACTGCGCATTCCGATCGAACAAGCTATGTGCGCTTTATAGCGGAGCGGGAAATGCCGTGCTGCTTTGTAGGGCCGATCTGTTCCGTGTGGACGTCGCCTGAAAGTTGTTCGAGCGCGAGGAGAACCCGCCGCAGTAGATTGCTCTCGTCGCCGGGCATGCCCTCTTCAACAGCAACGCAAATCTCGCTCGCATCGTATTCCCAGCGCCGCAGGATTTCGATCTTCTCCGCTCCAGACAATCCATCATGCTCAAGCAGAACCTCCGGCGAAGAGAATACCGAGCCGGGGTCGAGGAGGGCTTGATCCATATCGATGGCCCCAGATTTCTTGGTACCTGTCATGATGGCAACCCGTTTGAATGTTCGACCGCTTCCCGATCAAGGTCCGCTCATAATGAGCAGTGCAAGCAATTGATGGACAGCGACAGCGAGCATAGCTCCAATAAAGAAGTATACCATTCTCCTATATCTCCGTGCCATCGGTACCAACTCGTGGAATGACACGAAGAGCATCGCGCCGGCCGCAAAGGCCAGGAAGTAGGCATTGAGAGCAGGATTCGCTGCCACGGCGATCAGTCCGATGACGGCGCCGGCCGGCTCGGCAAGCGCGGAAAGAATTGCCGCGCCCATGAGGAATCGCTTGCTGCGCAGCGCGGTCGCGGGAATGGCCATGGCCAACTCTTCAGGCAAGTTGTGCAGCGCGATCGCCATCGCCACGAGCAGGCCAAGCGAGGGAGAGGCGATGTAGGCGTTCGCCATGGCGAACCCCTCGGGCACGTCATGCAGGATCAAGCCGATCACCACCAGATAGATCGATTTGACAAGCCGCGTATCGACCTGTCCATGTTCCCGGATCAGGTGGCTATGCGGCACCGCAAGATTTGCTCCCCACAGCAGCGCACCGCCCAAGGCCACGCCAAGACCGGTACCCAACGCACCTACACTGTCGTGCGCCTCGGGGATAAGCTCCATCATGGATACAAGAACCATGATCCCCGTCGAGAACCCGATGCCAACGGCAATTGCCCGATCGTTCTCACGGATTAGGACAGCCAACAGCACGCCGATTGCCGTCGTCCCGATCGAGAGCGACGACAGGAAGAGAATTGCTATCGATTCCGACTCAAAAAGCATCGAACCTGATGTAGTCTAAGAATGCGGGGAATTTCGGTTTGTGCGCGTATGCAATCGGATACAGAAGCGTAGGTTGCGTTGGCGCGGCCATTCTACGACATCTGTCCCAGTATCCACGACCTGCGGGGGACAAATTTGGAAGCTCGCCATGACTCCGGACGCCAAAACGGTCGATGCCTTGCGTGAAGCTCTGGAAGACGAGTATCGCGCGCGTGCCACCTACGGAAAGGTGATTGAGGCTTTTGGTCCAGTCCGACCATTCGTGAACATCGTCGAAGCCGAGGATCGGCACGCAAAAGCCTTGCTCGCTCTTTTTGCAAAGTTCGGGATCGAACCGCCACGGGACACCTGGCCCGAGCGGATCACGGCCCCGGCTTCCATTGCCGAAGCCTGCAGGGCTGGAGTGGAGGCTGAAATCGAGAATCAGGCGATGTACGAGCGATTGATCAAGGAGATCAATGATCCGCAAGCCCTTGCCGTAATGCGGAGGCTCCAGCAAGCCTCTCAGGAGCGCCATCTGCCGGCTTTTCAGCGTTGCCTTGAGCGCGAGTCGAGCGGGCGCAGCCTTTCGGGCAAACGGCCTGGAAGAATGCGCTCCCGTGGAACGCGGAACTGATTTGATTGGCAGTTGCCTGCTTGACCCGGCGGACGATTCTTTAACTCGGGTACGGAACTCCGAGGATACGGTTCAGTCAGTCTTGGTCACGGATGTCATTGTCCTTGA
This sequence comes from Parvibaculum sp., assembly GCA_020062605.1. GTDB lineage: Bacteria > Pseudomonadota > Alphaproteobacteria > Parvibaculales > Parvibaculaceae > Parvibaculum. The sequence goes on from JAGUWA010000014.1 coordinate 27,944, forward strand.
AGTGAATTTCCGCTTCGGGATGCTCGGATGAATGAACACCAGCAGAACGTCAATCGTGGCAACGACGTTCAAGGCGATGTAGGTCGCTGCCTGTCAAAACGCACTTTATGAATGAACATCTGGAAAGTGGTGCACCCGTTCGAACGAAGTTCGAACTTCTTGATCCATGAAGAGGGTGCTCATTCCGGAGGAATGGTGCGCGTAGACGAAGAAAGTGCGAACGAACTTTTCAATACGCTGGCCGACTGGAACGCCTGATTTGGAGGCCCGCGCCGCGACCTCGGCACATGGGATAAGGGCCTCCAGAGCTCCCGCTGTCCTGAGTTGACCAGACGACCCACCAATCAGGGCTTTGCGATGATTATCGCCCTCATTCACCGCAAAATATGCGGCGAACTTGATTTTTGCGGCAATTATCCCCTATAATCACCGCAAAGGATGCGGCGATTATGACCTGGATACATGAAAGAGATGACTGGCCTCACCTGCGCTGGGATCAAACCACCCTGGCGCCGAAGCTGGCAAATGTCCGCCACAGGCAAGGCCGTTTGCTCGGCCGCATGGAAGCTCTGGGCTTCGACCTGAAACAGGAAGCCAGCCTCAGAACGCTTACCGCAGATGTCGTCAAATCTTCGGCAATCGAAGGCGAGATATTGGAGCCCGAAGAGGTCCGCTCATCCATTGCGCGGCGGCTCGGGATCGACGTTGGCGGCCTTCCCCCGGCCAGCCGGGATGTTGAAGGTATCGTCGAAATGATGCTGGACGCCACACAGCATTACGATGCGCCACTGAACGCCGAACGGCTGTTCGGATGGCATGCGGCGCTTTTCCCGACGGGCCGCAGTGGCATACATAAAATCACGGTCGGTGCATGGCGAACGGAAGACGCCGGCCCGATGCAGGTTGTCTCTGGTGCACTCGGCAAGGAAAAAGTTCATTTCGAAGCGCCGGAAGCCTCACGGCTGCCCCGCGAGATGGATGCGTTCCTGAGCTGGTTCGAGCAAGAGACTAGAACCGATCCGGTTATCAAGGCAGGGATCGCCCATCTGTGGTTCGTGACCGTCCACCCTTTCGAGGATGGCAACGGACGCATCGCACGCGCCATTGCCGACATGGCCCTTGCACGCGCCGATCAGACCCGCGAGCGCTTCTACAGCATGTCGTCGCGGATCGAGTCCGAGAGGAAAAGCTACTACGAGCAGCTTGAGCGCCAGCAGCGCAGCGACACGGATATCAGCCCGTGGCTCGACTGGTTTCTGGACTGTCTGGATCATGCAATCGGTCAGGCAGACAAAACGCTGGGCGCGGTTCTCTACAAGGCGCGTCTCTGGGACCAAGCGAACCTGAAGCCGGTGAATGAGCGGCAGCGTCTGGTGCTCAACCGGATGCTCGATGATTTCAAGGGTTTTATGAATACCTCGAAGTACGCCAGACTTGCGAGGTGCTCGACCGACACAGCCTTGCGCGACATTCGCGACCTGCTGGATCGCGGCCTGCTTATCCAGAATGAGGGCGGGGGACGCAGCACCAGTTACCGCCTGCCGAAAGACGACGAACTCAGAGCGGGAAGGCACGGCTAAGATGCGCAAGGAAAAATGGTGCACCCGACACGATTCGAACGTGTGACCTCTGCCTTCGGAGGGCAGCGCTCTATCCAGCTGAGCTACGGGTGCCAGGGGCAGGCCCTTATGGAACGCGGCCTGCCGAAGCGGGCGCAAGGTAGAACAAAGCGGCCGCCCAAACAACTGCCTGCTGAGGTCTAAAGCCCATCGAGCCCGAGCTCGATGCCCTCCGCCTCGAAGAGCGAGGCCAGATGCTCGAACCCCGCCATCGTGAAACCCGTCTCGGGAAGCGCCGCGCCCGCTCCGAGCGGCGCCCTCCCAAGCCCCGCAACGCGCTCCAGCCCGTAGAGCGCGCCCACGGCGGTGAGATGCGACTGGCCCCGTGGATCGAGGATCGTCGCCCGCCGGCTGATCCTGCGCCCTCCGGTCTCGCCCTCTACCTCGATGACGATCTCATGCGGTGCGCCAGGCCCCGGCTTCGTGGCGGCGATGGCGCTCATGCCGGGAAGCCGCATCAGCGGTTCCCACAGCCCGAGGCGGATCAGGCGGCGCATGCTGCGAAGCGAATTGCCCTTGTCGAGCCCGAGCCGCACGCCCGCCTCCGATGCGCCGCTGGCAAGCGCCAGTGTCACGACATCGCCCATGTTCATCCGATAGACGGGCTGCTCCGCGCCACTGGGAAAACGCACCAGCCTCTCGTCGCCCAGCGGTCCGACCTTCCGCCAGGCCCCGCCCGTCCGCGCGACAAAGCCCAGCGACATGCCCTCGCCGGCGCTTGCGGAGTCGGGCCCCATCTTGTCGCCCGTGTAGTAGAGGATCGACATGTCCACACGCGCGACGCTTGAAAGTCCCTCCGTCATTCGCCGCGCGACGATGGCCGGACTGCCCGCCATCCAGTTCGATGTGAAAAGCATGGGCGCGGAAGGCGTATGGAGCGCGACAGCTGCGAGACCGCGCAACTGCGCGTCGAGCCCGCGTGTGATGTCCATATAGGGGATGCCGCGCGCCGCCGCCTCGTTGAGGAGATGGTCCTCATGCTCGTGGATGAAGACGCCGACGGCATCGATCCCCGCGATCGCGCCCAGCGGCAGGGGTCTGGTCACGTCGATGACCGCCGCGCACGCACCGCCGATCTCCGCGGCAAGCTTCGCCGCTTCGGCTTCGCGGCGTCCGCCAATCAGAATTTCTACCTCCGGATGGTGTTTGCGCAGAAGCCGCGCAACCTGTTCACCCACCACGCCGTAACCGCCCGCCAGCAGTATCCGTTTCGCCATGATCTTGTCCTCCGGTTTCATCTCCCGCAGGTATTGGTCACTAGACCAATTTTGTCAATGACCCGGCGCGATGTAATCTGCGCTTCATGAAAAGAGAACCCGACAGAGTTACGGACACGCCACCCACGGAAAAGGGCACGACGCGCCGGGAGGAAATTCTCGCCGCCGCCTCGGCGCTTCTGCTGGAGGAGGGATATGCCGGCTTTTCCGCGCGTGGTGTGGCGGCGCGCGCCGGCCTGAGGCTGAGCCACGTCCAGTATTATTTTGAGAGCCCGGCCGCGATCCTGGCGGAGCTGCTCGACCGTTTCGTACGCCGCTACGGCGAAGAGATCATGATGCGTTTCGGTGCCGCGAAGGGCACCGGCGAGCAGCGTCTGCATCGCGCACTCGATTTCCTTCTGAACGACGAAGCCTATCGGCGCGATTGCGGTATCTTCATGATCGAGGTTGCCGGCTTCGCTGCGCGCGACAAGGTGATTGCCGAGGCGCTGGGACGCTACTACGAAATCTGCTTCGAACTCTTCGCCGGCATCGCGAAGGAACTCGCGCCGTCTCTCCAACCGCGCGAACGCGCGCGCCGCGCCCGCCAGTGCGTTGCGTTGATCGAGGGCATGTCGATGACGCGGCCGCATATGGGTGCGAAGGGTGAAGCCGATTTCAGCGCCCGCGAGGCGACCCGCGCCATTATGCGCCTCCTCGCCGAGGGCGAAGCCTAAAGCCTCAGCATCATCCGCAGTTCCATGACAAGCCCGTGCTGCCGGCAGGGAATGGGCGCGACCGTCTCCGCCATCGGCTCGAAACCCATCGCCCTGTAGAGGCCGACGGCAGGATTGTCCGACATTACATCAAGATGCACGCGCGTAAAGCCCTTCGTCCGCACCCGTCCGATTTCATGGTCGATGAGCGCACGTCCCGCGCCGTGCCCGCCGAAAATGTAATCGTAGGAACGTGGCCCCGTCGCGTGGACGAGCTCCGGAATAAGGGGCGTCGTCTCCTTTGCCCGCCTGCCTTCCGCTGCAACGATTTCGATGGCCATCTCCACCTCGCTGAATATTGGTCATTTGACCAAATATGTCACGAGATTGCACCGCCACCAGGTTATTCTTGGTCTAAAGACCAATAAGTAGCGGTCCGGATAGCCGCTCCCCGGCAAGGCCTGTGCCGCTTGGCGGCTGTTCCAATATGGCATATAGGAGGAAGCCCCCGGAAAACCGCGCGGCCCTGAGGGGCCAGACCCGAGAGTTTTGCGTTCCATGTCTGAGCCATTGCGGCTTGCGCCCTTCGACATTTACATCGATCCGCTGCTCGCCTTTCAGGACGCGCGCCTGCGCGAGATGTTTGCTTATTGGCAAGGCAAGCGCGGCGGCAGACCTTTTCCGGCGCGCGCCGATGTGAGCCCTGCGGACATCGTCAATCATCTGCCATCGGTTTTCCTGGTCGATGCAAAGCCGCCCGCGCTGGTGCTTGCCGATTTTCGCGTGCGGCTGATGGGCACCGCGCTCAATGACCTTTTTGCGCGCGATTTCACGGGCCGTTCGCTCAAAGACGAAATGTCGGAGAAATCGGCGACGGCGCTTGCGAAAGTCTTCGGCATCGTCTGCCAGCTGCGCCGCCCGCTCCGCCTGTACGGCGCCGCCGTCTTTGCCAGGGCGCAGCCCCTGACGGCGGTCGAGGCGGTGCTGATGCCGCTCACCAC
>JAGUWA010000257.1 GCA_020062605.1 Parvibaculum sp.
AGCGCGCTGTTGGTCGTCCCGAAGTCGAGACCGATAAACATCAAGTCACCTCGTATCCGTCTGGCCGGGCGCGGGAGAACGCAGCGCTCAGGCCACAGCAATACATCTGAGGAAATCCGGGGACTTGCCCCGGGGCGAAGGGCGGCGAGTCATACAGAAGCGGCTCTCCATTGTCGAGTTTTCGCCATGCACCGGCCCGTCTTCCCCATCCTGCGCAAAAGTGACGCAGGCGTCATTTTCGCGTTGCTTGTGCAGCGCACAAATACCCACATTACAATTAAGGAAATTGGCCGGCCTTCGCTGGGGAAGGCGGCCGACAAGTGGAGACACATATGACCGAACCGCGCCAGATCACGAAGGACAACGCCTACGACGCCGTCTCGCCGGACGACTTTCAGGCGATGATGAACACGGAGCGGTACAACCGCCGTTCCTCGGCATTCGACAAGATCATCTCGGCAACGCACGACCATTTCTGGGATCCGCTCGACAAGAAGTACATCGACTTCGCCGAGCCCTTCGATCTCGAAAACGAAATGCTGATCGATCCCGAGCTCGTGCCGGAACTCAGGCTCCCCTCCTTCGAAAAGCTTTCGGAGAAGGAGAAGGTGCGCTTCGTGAACGAGACCGCGCGCTGGATGATGTCGGCGATCCTGCATGGCGAGCAGGGAGCGCTCAATCTCTCCGCCTCGCTCTGCCACATCCTGCTCGATCCGGGCGCACAGGAATATGCCGCCAACCAGGCGCGCGAAGAGGCGCGTCATGTGACGGCCTTCGCGAAATATGTGCAGTCGCGCTTCGGCAAGCCGCTGCCCTGCGGCGAGACGCTTGCGGGCCTTCTCGCCGAGATGGTCAACGCGAAAGAGGTCTACAAGAAGATCGTCGGCATGCAGCTTCTGGTCGAGGGGCTTGCGATGGGTACCTTCGCGACCTTCTTCAACACGGCGCGCGATCCGCTTCTCGTGAAGCTCTGCCAGCTCGCCATGACGGACGAAGCCTTCCATCACAAGTTCGGCAAGATCTGGGCCGACCGCACGATCCCGAAGCTCGCCCCCGAAGAGCGCGACATCATCGAGGACTGGGCGGCGAATGTTTTCCAGACGCTTCTCTTCAATCTCGTGAACCCCGAGCAGAAGAAGCTCATCTATGCCGATTTCGGCCTCGACTGGAACCAGGTGCAGGCCGAACTCCTCGAAGCCGTGACGGATGAAGACCGGCGCGAGGGCATGAAGGATGCGGCAAACATCTTCCGCGTGCTCGTGAAGACGCTGCTCAAGGCCGGCATCATTACCGATCGCACCCGCTCCTTCTATGCGACCTATGTCGACATGGAAGAACTGAAGAACGAGGACGACCGCATGGTCGGCGACGATATTGCCGAGCAGGGCATCGAGTTCCTGAAGACGGTCAACTTCGCCAGCAAGAAGAACCCGATGCAGAGCGCGGCGGCGGAGTAATTTCCCGAAGGGTCCTCTCCAGAGGGAACAACTTGAGGGCGGCTTTCGAGCCGCCCTTTTTTCTCGCGGTCTTTCCCGGTGCGGCTGGTAGAGTGCGGCCCCATGACCGATCTCCACGAAGCGATTGCCGGCGACGTTCCCGACCTTCCGGCGGGGCCATGGGTTCTGCTCGGCGAAGGCCTTTGGGGCAGCGTCCACGATCTTCGCGACGGCAGCGTGCTGAAACTCGTGCGCCGCAATGGCGGGCTCGGAACGGGCGAAAGCAAGCACTACCGGGAAACGGCGGCGCTGCTGCTTCTCGACGGTCTTCAAGGTTCCGCTCCGCGCCTGCCGCGCCTTCTCGACGCCGGGCGTTTCGAGAATGCCTATGGTTTTTCGGGACCGCCGCTCGCCGGTTGGCTGCGCCTCGAAAAGCTGGAGGGAAAGGCCGTCGATGAGGGAAGGCTCTACGCGCTGAAGGCAGAAGAGCGCGAGCGGCTCGGCGAGGAGATCGGCTCGGCGCTGGCGCATTTCCACGAAAGAGCCGCAACGCGCGCGGGCGAGGCCGAAAAACTCGGCAGCCCCGGCCTTCGCAGCATCGCGGAGGCGATGACGCGGATCAGCGATCCCGACCTTCGCGCGCGGCTCGAACGGCTGAAGGACATGTGGGACAAGGAAGACGCGCCGCGCGTGTTTCTTCACGGCGACCTCAATTTGTCGAATGTGCTCGCGGCGCGGGGCCTGCCCGTCGCCTTCGTCGATTTCGCCGAGGCCGGCACCGGCTTTGCGGAAGAAGACTTCCGGCACTTCGACAATCCGGGCCCGATGCGCGACGCGATCTTCCGCGCCTATTCGGCGGTTTCGGGCCGCGCGATCGACATGCGCCGGTTCCGCATGGGCGTCGCGGTCAATGCCGCCTGCTCGCTTGCCATCGGCAGCAATAGCGGCCATCCGCGCGAGGGGATGCGCCGCGTGAGCTTCCTCGACGAGGCGTTGCGCCAGGCGGGCATCGAGGATTAGCTTTCCGGATGGCGAAAGACGATCTTCCAGACCTGCCCGACATGGAGATGGACGAGTTTCGTCTCTTCGACGGGCGGCAGTCCGCGACGGCGGCAAGCGTGCAGCGGGGCGTCTGCCGCCTTCTCGCGCAGATGGGGTATGCGCCTGTCACCGAGCTCACGCTCGCGACGGGACGGCGCGTCGACATTCTGGCGCTCGGACCCAAGGGCGAGATCGCCGTGCTCGAGATCAAGTCGAGCCTCATCGACTACCGGACGGATGCGAAGTGGGAGGAATATCTCGACTTCTGCGACCGCTTTTATTTCGCCGTGCCGCCCGAGTTTCCGCGCGAGATCATTCCCGAGACGGTCGGCCTCGTGGTCGCCGACCGCTACGGCGCGGAAATCCTGCGGGAAGGCCCCGTCACGCCGCTCGCACCCGCGCGGCGCAAGAAGCTCACGCTTCACGCCGCCCGCATCTCGGCGCGGCGCGTGCACCGCTTTCTGGAACCGGAGTGAGGGCAGACAAGAGACCATACCCACACCGTCACGGCCGATGGGCCGTCCGCGTCTTGGAGGCAAGATCAGAGGTAGCTTAAGACGTGGATGGCCCGGACAAGCCGGGCCATGACGATTTGTGTTGACTCGGCCCTTTATGTTCCCACTATGTTCTCATCTGCGTTTCGACGATTCCTGCTTACTCAAGGAGAGAAAAATGGCGGGCAAGAAAGGTGGCTCGGGCACGAAGACGGTCAACAAGAGCGCCAAGACGGGAAAGTTTGTTTCCGACAAGGCTATGAAGTCAAATCCGGCGCAGAACTATAAGCAAACCGTAAAGAAGTAGACTAAAACTACTCCGTAGGCGGATGTTTATTGTGGCGCGCAAGAGCAAAGCTCTATCCATTCACCCCGGCGAAGTGCTGGCGGAAGATTTCATGAGGCCGCTCGGGCTCAGCGCAAATGCACTGGCGCAGAAGCTTGGCGTCCCTGCGAACCGCATCAGCTCCATTGTGGGGGGACGACGCGATATCTCTCCCGATACCGCTCTGCGGCTGGAAAAAGCTTTCGGGTCGTCGGCGGAATTCTGGCTCAACCTGCAGGCCCGTTACGACCTGGAAACGGCGCGTGACCAGATCGGCAAGAAGGAACTCTCATCGATCAAGGCGATCCGGGCGGCCTGACGCCATTCCTACTTCGGCGCGCGCTTGGCGAGGATGCGCTGCAGCGTGCGGCGGTGCATGTTGAGGCGGCGCGCGGTTTCCGAGACGTTGCGATCGCAGAGTTCGTAGACGCGCTGAATGTGTTCCCAGCGCACGCGATCCGCCGACATCGGGTTTTCCGGCGGATCGGCCTTGTCGCCGCCGGTCGCAAGAAGCGCCGCCTCGATCGCATCGGCGTCGGACGGTTTCGCCAGATAGTCGACCGCGCCGAGCTTCACCGCCGTCACCGCGGTGGCGATGTTGCCGTAGCCCGTCAGCACGACGATGCGCGCGTCGGGCCGCACCTCTTCGAGCGTTGCCACGACATCGAGGCCGTTGCCGTCCTCGAGCCGCATGTCGACCACGGCAAAGCCCGGCTTCTTCGCGCGGGCGAGCTCCTTGCCGTCCTTCACCGTGTTCGCCGTCGTTACCTCGAAGCCGCGCCCTTCCATCGCGCGGGCGAGCCGCGTCAGGAATGGCACGTCGTCGTCCACGAGGAGGAGCGTGCGATCTTCGGGTATGACGGGGGTTTCGGCCCCGGAGGCATCATCTGTCTTGGTCACGTCGTCCAGTCTCCGTCGGATTTGCGGGAGTTTAGGCCGAAGGGAGTCCTAAAGCCAAGCCACGTCTCGATTATTCGGCCGGGGTGGGAAAGGCGGGCTCGGCCTCGATGGCGCGGCGCGGCCAGCGCATGACAAGCCTCGCCCCCACCTTGCCGTCGCTGCGGTTGCCGATCTCGACCGTCGCGCCGGTCCGTTCGAGCAGCGTCTTGCCGATGAAGAAGCCGAGGCCCATGCCCTCATGCCCGGTCTCCAGATCCGAGGTGGCGCGCTTGCGGCGCGGCCGTGTCGTCACATAGGGCTCGCCGAGCTTCTCGAGCACGTCCGGCGCAAAACCCGGACCGTCGTCTGTGATGATGACGGTGACGTGGTGGCGATCATAGTGAGCGGCGAGGTGGACCTCCTCGAGGGCGAAGTCAGCCGCATTCTCTATGAAATTGCCTAGGCCATAGAGCATTTCGGGGCGCCGCCAGATCTCGGGTTCGCTCGCCTCCTCGTCGTCGGCTACCACTTCGATGAGGAAGGCGACATCCATGTCGCGATGCGGCGCCACCACCTCATCGAGCAGCGCGTGAAGCGGCAGGCGCGAATAGATCACGTCTGTGCCGTCCGGTCTTTTCGAGAGGCGCGAGAGAATGTCCTTGCAACGCTCGGCCTGGCTGTTGAGCAGGGCCAGGTCTTCCTTCATTTCCTGCTCGCTCATCTTCCCTCGCATCAACTCCTTCGAGACGAGCGAAATGGTGCCGAGCGGTGTGCCGAGTTCATGAGCGGCGGCGGCGGCCAGACCGTCGAGGGCGGAGAGGCGTTGCGCGCGGGCGAGCACGAGCTGCGTTGCCGCCAGCGCCGCCGACATGCGCCGCGATTCCTGCGAGACGCGCCAGGCATAGGCGGCCATGAAGCCAAGGCCGAGAAGAAGAGCAAGCCAGTGGCCCGTCACGTAAAGCTCGGGGAGTTGCGGTGTTTCGCCCGGCCGCCAGGGCAATGGCATGTGAAACCAGGCGAGCAGGGTGACATAGGTGAAAGCCTGCAGAAGCAGGAGGGCGGTGCTTGCCAGCGAGAGCGTCGCCGCCGAGATCGTTACCGGCGCCATGAAAAGAAGCGCGAAGGGGTTTTCGAGACCGCCGGTGAGAAAGATCAGCACCGCGAGCTGGGCGAGGTCGATCGCGAGATAGACCGCCGCCTGCCAGTCGGGAAGGCGCGTTGCGGAGCGGTAACGAAGCGTGAGAAAGACGTTGAGCCAGGCGGACGCTGCGATCACAGCGAGGCAGAGACCGAGCGGCAACGGGAAGCCCAGGCCGAAATGAACGAGAAGCACGGCGGCAAGCTGGCCGGCAATCGCCATCCAGCGCAGGATCACCAGCGTCTGCAGGCGCACCTGCCCGCTCTGGTCGCCCGGCATGCGGCCCGCCAGGAAATTCCGGCGCAGCCAGTGCATGGCCACCCGGTCGTCGCTCATGATCATCGATCGTCTCCGCCTCAATTTGGAGCGGAGTTTAGTGCCTCACGCGCCTGCCGTCATGATTTCGATCAAGGTTCCATCAGGCGTTCGACGGCCAGACGCCCGCCAGTTTGCGGGTCTCGCCGATGCGCATGATCCAGGTGTTTTCGGGCTCGTAGCCTTCCGCCTCCGCGGCCTTCAGAAAGCGCTCGGGCGGCTCGAAAGGCGGCTCGACGGTGAGGAGCACCGTGCCCCAATGCATGCCGACGACGCGGCGCGCCTTGAGGTCGCGGCCCATCTGCACCGCCTCTTCGGGCGTCGCGTGGGAGGCCTTCATCATCTCGCGCGGCTCATAGGCACCGATGCCGAGAAGCGCCGTGTCGAAGGGCCCGTAGGCCTCGCCGAGTTCGCGAAAGACCGGCCCATAGCCGCTATCGCCACCGAAGAAGAGATGGTGATTGGCGCTCTTGAGCGCGAAGCCTGCCCAGAGCGTGCGGTTGGTGTCGAAGCCGGAGCGGCGCGACCAGTGCACGACGGGCAGCGCCGTGATGGAAACGCCCCTGATCTCGTGCCGCTCATGCCAGTCGAGTTCGATCACGTTCGAAAAGCCGCGCTCGCGGAAGAAGCGCGCGAGACGGAGCGGCACCACCACCGTCATACGATGCTTGTTCGGCAGGCGCGCGAGTGCCCGTTCGTCGAGATGGTCGTAGTGATTGTGACTCACGACCAGAAGATCGACCGGCGGCAGCGCCGAAATCGGCACGCCCGACTTCACGTAGCGGCGCGGACCGAGACCGGCGGGACCTGCAAATGTCGTGAGATAGGGGTCGGTCAGAACGGTGAGGCCGCCGATACGGATGAGGAAGGACGCATGACCGAGCCAGGTGATGAAATCGTCGTCTTCCGCCGCGTGAAGCTGAAGGTCGCGCACCGCCTGCGGGCGCGGCACGACATGGCCTTCGGGCACCTCAACCTTGCGCGCGCCCATCTTGAGCATTTCGAGGAAGAAGGGGCCTGCATGCTTCATGCGGCCCTGGCCCCGGCTCGCGCAGCCCTGCGGGTTGCGGAACGTGCCGTCCGGCATGTGGTGCCAGGGACGGGTTTCGTCCTGCGCCTCGTCGCCGGAGGCCGTGGCGCCGGCAACCTGGCTATCCCGTTTCGGTGATGCGCGTCTCTTTGTCATTACGCCCTGGGCACGAAGTCGATGTCCTAGAGATAGGATGAATTGGCACGGCAGCAAGAGACGCCTTGCGGAACCGCTATTGCATTCCCGCATTGCGCAGCAGGCCGGCGATTTCGCGCAGATGGTTCTCTTCGGCGAGATCGAGGGCGGACCGGCCGGTGAAATCGGTCTCGCTGAGATCCACATCGTATTGGAGAAGGACCTCCACGACACCGGGATTGTTGGCCCGCGTCGCGATGAGAAGGGGAACCTCGCGGTTCGCGCCCGATCTGTTGGGGTCGGCGCCCGCTTCGAGCAAGGCAGCGGCGATGTCGGCGCGGCCCGAAAGCGCTGCCATCGAAAGCGCGGTCGTGCCGTCGGGCGCGCGGCGATTGGGATCGGCCTTGTATCCGAGCAGAAGCTTCACCGTCGAGAGGTGGCCATTGCCGACGGCGAGCAGCAGCATCGGAATCCTGTCGCGGCCGCTTTCGTTCGGCGAAACGCCTTTCACGAGGTCCACCTTCAAGGTCTCGTCGTCGCCCGTCCGAGCGGCCTGAACCGTGTCGTTGTCGACGATGTAGTTGGTGGGGCCGCCAGGCTGGATCGCGACGGCAGGCGAAACACCGGAAAAGACCGTACCGGCGAGCAGCGCGAGGACCGCGAGGGATGCCGCGCGGAGCGATTTGCGTGTCATAGTGTCGCCGCGCAGGGGACCGGTTGATCGAAGCATTTTCTCAAGGCTCTTTTGACGGTAGACAGGCGGAGGGACCGGTAGCGGCGCCCCATGTGGTTCTTGCAGTATAGACCAAGGATGAGCCCACGTCCGCTTTCGAAGGCGGCTGGCGGAAACAGGAAGAAAAACATGACGCGCAACGGCAAGATCGCTCTCGTCATCGGCGTGCTGATCGCCATTGCGGCCGGGCTCTGGCTGTCCGAACTCATGGTCGGCGGGGACGGCGGGCCGGGCGCGGTCTCTTCGTCGGGCAAGGCGCAGGTGGGCGGCCCCTTCACCCTCGTCAACGATGCGGGCGAGACGGTGACGGACGAGACCTTCCGCGGCCGCTACATGCTGATCTATTTCGGCTTCACCTTCTGTCCCGACGTCTGCCCGACTGAACTCGGCATCATGTCGGCGGCGCTCGACCAGCTTGGCGAGAAGGCGGAGAAGGTGCAGCCGCTCTTCGTCACCATCGATCCCGAGCGCGACACGCCGGAGGTGATGTCGCGTTACGTGACGCTCTTCCATCCGCGTCTCATGGGGCTGACGGGAACGCCGGAACAGATCGCCGGGATCGCCAAGGCCTATCACGTCTTCTACCGCAAGGCGGAAGACGAGAGTTCGACGGACTACACGATGGATCATTCCTCCATCGTCTTCCTGATGGGGCCGGACGGCGAGTACCTCAAACTCTTCCCGCCGCAGACGCCGCCGGACAAGATGGCCGAGACGATCGCGAGCTACATCGAGTGAGCGGGCCGGCACGGGCCGGTCAGAGACGCTGTCCCATTAAGGTTTTTCCCTCCGGCGCCATGCTTCGTCCGTATCTTGACGGTTCCGCGCGAGGGGCCTATGTTCGCGCGCATGGAACGCAACCGGCATATCGCCCTGGGCCTTTCTCTCGGCCTCGACCTCGCCCTTCTTCGGGGCGCGCTTCTCTGCGCCTGAGCGCAGAAAACATTCCCTTTCCGACATTGCCGAATCCAAACTGCGCCTCACCGGTTCCACGAGAGCCCGTGCCGCGCATCGCTCCGCCGAACATGTGAGACATGTCATGCTGAAGAATCCATCCGTCAAATACCGCGCCTTCCCGCCGGTGCCGCTCACCAACAGGCAGTGGCCGGAGAAGACGATCACGAAACCGCCCATCTGGATGAGCACCGATCTGCGCGACGGCAACCAGGCGCTTTTCGAGCCGATGAACGCGGAACGGAAACTCCGCATGTTCGAAATGCTCGTGAAGATCGGCTTCAAGGAAATCGAGGCGGGCTTCCCATCCGCTTCCGACACGGATTTCGGTTTCATCCGCAAGCTCGTGGAAGGCGGCTATGCGCCCGACGACGTGAAGATCGAGGTGCTGACGCAGGCGCGGCCCGAACTCATCTCGCGCACGATGGAGAGCTTGCGCGGCGCGAAAAACGCCATCGTCCACGTCTATAACGCGACGGCGCCGAACTTCCGCGAAGTCGTGTTCCAGCAAGGCAAGCAGGGCGTGAAGGCGATCGCGACGGAGAGCGCGCACCAGATCAAGGAAATCGCCTCGACGATGCCCGAGACGAACTGGACGTTCCAGTACAGCCCGGAAGTCTTTTCGGG
>JAGUWA010000011.1 GCA_020062605.1 Parvibaculum sp.
CCGCCATCCGCTCGCCCGTCCTCACCGGCGGCGCGGGCGCGGGCTCCTTCCTCTACCTCGAGGACGGCGTGCCGATGCGCGCCGCGGGCTTTGCGAACGTCAACGCGCTGATGGAAGCGATGGACGAAGTCTCGGGCGGCATCGAAGTGGTGCGTGGGCCCGGCGGTGCGCGCTACGGGTCGAACGCGGAGCACGGCCTCATCAACTTCCTGAGCCTGCCCCCCGCTCCCGATGACGACGCGGAACTGACCATCTGGGGCGGCCCGCACGATTTCTACAAATCCTCCGGCACGGCAAGTCAGACGATCGCAGGCGAGAACGGCGCGACACATGGTTTTCGCGGCAGCTTCGCTGTCTCGACGGATGGCGGCTTCCGCGCCGATTCCGGCCTCGAACAGCAGAAGGCACGTCTGCGCTACGACTTCGACGCGCCGGACACGCGCATCGCCGCAACGCTCACCGCCGTCAACACGAACCAGGAAACTGCTGGCTTCGTGGTCGGACAGGACGCCTACAAGGACCCGGCGCTCTACAAGACGAACCCCGATCCGGAGGCCTATCGCGACGCCTGGGCGGTCCGCACCGCCGTCCGCATCGAGCGCGATCTCGACGACGATCTGATGCTTGTGCTCACGCCCTATGCGCGCTCCAACAGCATGAATTTCCTCATGCACTTCCTGCCGGGGCAGCCCGTCGAGGAAAATGCGCACTGGAGCGGCGGCTTCCTCTCAAGCCTCGTGAACAGGCTCGACGGCGGACACCGTCTGATCTTCGGTTTCGACGCCGAATATACGGATGGCTCGCTGACGGAGTTCCAGGAGGGTCCAACCGTTTTTCCCGGGCCGAACGAACTTCCGCAAGGCGTTCATTATGATTACACGGTGAAGGCGCTGGTCCTCGCCCCCTACATTCACAGCGAATGGCAGCTTGCGCCGAAGACACTGTTCACTGCGGGCCTGCGCTTCGAATACACGCGCTATGATTACGAGAACCATGCAACGAACGGCATTTTCGGACGCATCCAGCGCATTCCGAGCCGCGTCGACGAATTCGGCGACGTGACGCCGAAGATCGGCATTCTGCATGAGTTCAACGATGCCGTGACCGGCTACGTCAACATCGCGCGTGGAACGCGGGCGCCGCAGACGACCGACCTCTATCGTTTGCAGAGGTTACAAGTTCCGGGTGAGGCGAAGTCGGAAGAACTCGACAGCATCGAGGTCGGGCTTCGCGGACGCTGGAGCGGCATCTCCTATGAAACCAACGTCTTCTACATGCGGAAAGAGAATTACTATTTTCGCGACGCCAGCGGCTTCAACGTCTCTGACGGCAAGACAAACCATGCCGGCGTCGAACTCGAACTCACCGCGCCGCTCGCTTTCGGCTTCGACATCGCCGCGGCGGGTACCTATGCGCGGCACACCTACGCCTTCGACAACACCGCCGGATCGGAGATCATCCGCGACGGCGACGATGTCGACACCGCGCCGCGCACGCTCGCCAATGTCCGCCTGGGTTATACCCTGCCGGACGGCAACGCCCGGGCGGAACTCGAATGGGTCCATATGGGCTCCTACTGGATGGACGCCGCCAACTCGGTCAAATATGACGGCCACGACATCTTCAACCTGCGCGCGGATTATGACGTGACCGAGAACCTTGCGTTGTTCGGCAAGCTGACCAATATCTTCGATACACGCTATGCGGATCGGGCGGATGTCGGCTTCAGCGGACCTCGCTATTTTCCGGGCGAAGATCGCGGCCTATATCTGGGCCTCACGCTGCGCTACTGAACGACCCGGACCGGGACCGGCGTGTCCGGAAACACGTGCAGCGGCCAGTGTGGAGGCCCATGGGAACGCTCTTCTGGGATATCTGGCCTTTCCTGCTTGCCCTCATCCAGTTCGGAGGCATGGCGGGCGCGGCCATTCACGTCATGCTGACCAAGACCGACGAGCGCGCCGCCGCCGGCTGGGTCGGCTTCGTCGTCCTCGTCCCCTTCGTCGGCTGGATCGTCTATCTCCTGTTCGGCGTGAACCGCATCCAGCGCCGCGCTCGTGAATTGCGCGGCCAGAAACACGACATGCTGCTTCTGGCGCCGCTCCCGGCAAAGACCGAGGAGCGTGCCGCCGAGGGCGTCGTCCGCCTGCGCGAACTGGAAGGCCTTGCGCGCTTCGGGCAGAGAATCCTTCCCGAGAGTTTCGAGCAGGGAAATGCCGTTGGCGTTCTCCTCAATGGCGACGAGGCCTATCCCTCGATGCTGGAGGCGATTTCGCGGGCGGAACGCTCCATCGCCATTTCGACCTATATCTTCAACAACGATTCGGTTGGCCGGCGCTTCGTGGACGCGCTCTCGGATGCCATGGATCGCGGCGTTCGCGTGCGGCTCCTGATCGACGGCGTCGGCTCATGGTACTCGCGCCCCTCCATCATTCCGCTCCTCGAGCAGAGAGGCATCGACTACGCGCGCTTCCTTCACTCCTTCATGCCCTGGCAGATGCCTTATCTGAACATGCGCAACCATCAGAAGATATTCGTGGTGGACGGGCGGCACGGCTTTACCGGCGGCATGAACATCGCGGAAGGCAATGTGGTCGGCGGCAATCCTCGCAAGCCGATCCACGATTCCCACTTCCGGGTCGAAGGCCCGGTCGTCTCGCATCTCATGCATACCTTCGCCCATGAATGGAATTTCACGACGGGCGAGGTTCTCGAAGGCGACGACTGGTTCCCGGAAATCGAGAGCGTGGGCAACATTGTCGCGCGCGGCCTTCCCGCAGGCCCCGACATGGGTCTCAACCCGATCCGGTGGACGTTGCTTGGCGCCCTTGCCGAGGCAAGGCACAATGTTCGCATCGTCACGCCCTACTTCATTCCGGATGCGACGCTCCGGACGAACATTTCGCTGGCGGCCATGCGCGGCGTCATCGTCGATATCGTCCTTCCGCAGACGAACAACCTGCCCTTCTGCGACTGGGCCTCGACGCCCGCACTCGCCTGGCTCGCTCGCGCGGGCTGCCGCGTCTGGAAGACGAGCGGACCCTTCGACCATTCGAAAATGATGACGGTGGACGGCATGTGGGCGATGGTCGGCTCCGCCAACTGGGACGACAGGAGCCTCCGCCTCAACTTCGAGTTCAACCTCGAATGCTACGGGTCGGAATTCGCCCGCGAGCTCGACGAGTTGATCGAGCGGAAGATTTCGACCGCCCGGCCGGTCACCTATGACGACCTGGTGAACCGCGCCCTGCCGCTACGCATCCGCGATTCCTTCTTCCGCCTCGCTTCTCCCTATCTCTGAAACCGCCCGTCCCCGGCTTGTCTACGTCTTTTTGCGGACTATGCTTGATCGGCAGCGGGGCGATAATCGCGTTGATACACACTTTCCCGGGGAGATATTTGGATGGCCGAAAAGAAATCCGGCGAGGGAGCGACCGTCGAGGAGCTCCAGGCACAGATCGAAGCACTCCAGAAGGCGCTCGAGGAGGCCCGCGCGGCAGCGCCAGATGCCGAGAGCATCCTTGCCGATGCAGAAGCGGTTCGGGAGCGCGTCCAGGAGGGTCTTCAGGACTTCCAGAAGCAAATCGATGCCCATCCCGTGCCAAGCGCGCTCCTTGCCTTCGGGCTCGGCTTCCTCATTGGCCGTCTTCTGACGAGATAGGAGAGGCCTCGTGATCGACCCCACCCCCAAAGTCCGCGCCCTCGCCGAGGCCGAACTCTACCGCGCCGAGCTTGAGGCACGCCGCCTTGCCCGGCGCCTCTCGCTCATCGGCATGGCCGCCTTCATCGCGCTTTTTGCCGTGGTCATGCTCATCGTCGCCGGATTTCTCTATCTGTCGGAAATCTACGGCTATCCGCTCGGCGCGCTCATCACCGGCGGCGTGCTCACGTTTCTCGCTTTTATCGCCCTTGTTTTCGCGGCCAAGGCGCCGGGCCGCGCCGACCGGCTTGAACTCGAACTTGCAAACCAGGCAATCGCCTCGGCGCGCGCCGATGTGAAACGCGATTTCGACACCATCGAACGCACGCTGAACGACCTGACGCTGGGCGTGCTCGGGCTTGTCAAAGGCGGCCCCGGCAGCTTGCCCCTTATCACCATCGTCGTGGGTGCGATTGCCGCGATGAGCCCTGCGCTTCGCCGTTTCCTCATGCCTTTCCTGCGCAAGGACTGAGCCTCATGCGCTTCCGCCTGGCTGCCGCCTTTTTTGCCTTCTCCGCTCTTGCCGCCTGTGCGCAGCAGGCCCTGCCCCAGCCCGAGATCACCATGCGCAAGCCGCAGGGACTCGTCGATGCCCCTGTCGACGACAG
>JAGUWA010000412.1 GCA_020062605.1 Parvibaculum sp.
CGGCCGGAAGCGACGGCATGTCCGCGACCGGCGTAACGACATCCACCATCGCGAAATGCGGCGCGTCGGCTTCCATCGCCGCGCGGACCGCGGCGAGATCGTCATAAGGGAGCGTCTTGCCGAGAACGGCGGACAAGGCGCGCAGGATCGCCCAGTCCTCGCGGGCGGAACCCGGCGGGAAGACGGCGCGGCGGCCCATCTGCACGCGGCCCTCGGTGTTGACCCATGTGGCGTTCTTTTCAGTGTAGGCGGCGCCCGGCAGGATGACGTCGGCGCGATGCGCACCGGCATCGCCATGCGTGCCCTGATAGATCACGAAAGCCTTGCCCAGACGGTTCATGTCGATTTCGTCCGCGCCGAGGAGATGCACGACTTCGATCTCGCCGCTGGAGGCACCTTCGAGGATGCCTTCGACATCGCGGCCGCCCTCGCCCGGCACAAGACCGAGATCGAGACCGGCAACACGGGCGGCGGCCGTGTGCAGCACGTTGAAACCGTTCCACTCGCCGGAGATGGCGTCGACGGATTTCGCGAGAGCCAGCGCTTCGGCGAGAACGGCCGCGCCGTCCTTCCGCGTGAGCGCGCCCTGCCCGACAATAATCATCGGGTGCGAAGCGTTTTTCAGGACATCGCCAAAGGAGCCGAGATCTTTCAGCGACTGCGGGCCGGCGCCGATGTAGTCGTAGTCGTAGGTGAGATCGGCGCGCGGACCGACGACGCCTACTTTCAGGCCACCTGCACGCGCACGCTTCAGGATGCGCGCATTGACGATGGGGGCTTCCTTGCGCGGGTCGGTGCCGACGAGCAGGATCGCATCCGCTTCGTCGATGCCGGCGATGGTCGTGTTGAAGAGGTAGGCGCCGCGGTACAAGGCATCGAGCTTTGCGCTGTCCTGACGGCAATCGATGTTCGGCGAGCCGAGCGAAGTGTAGAGGTCCTTCAGCGCCTTCATGGATTCGGCGCAGGCGAGATCGCCTGCAATGGCGGCGATCCGCTTGCCGTCCACGCCCTTGAGGCGCGCAGCGATGGCAGCGAAAGCCTCGTCCCATGTGGCGGCGCGCAGGCGGCCATTCTCACGGACATAAGGCGTGTCGAGGCGTTGCGTCTTGAGGCCATCCCAGACGAAGCGCGTCTTGTCCGAAATCCACTCCTCGTTCACATCGTCGTTGAGACGCGGAAGGATGCGCATGACTTCGGCGCCACGTGCGTCGACGCGGATGTTCGAACCGACGGCATCCATCACGTCGATGGACTCGGTCTTTTTCAGCTCCCAGGGACGCGCCGTATAGGCGAAGGGGCGGAAGGTGAGCGCGCCGACCGGGCAGAGATCGACGACGTTCGCCGACAGCTCGGAGGTGAGCGCGTGCTCGAGATAGGTGGTGATCTCCATGTCCTCGCCGCGGCCGATGGCGCCGAGTTCGGGGACGCCCGCCACTTCCTGCGAGAAGCGGATGCAGCGCGTGCAATGGATGCAGCGCGTCATCACCGTCTTCACGAGGGGGCCCATGTATTTTTCTTCGACCGCGCGCTTGTTCTCGTGGAAGCGCGACCCGTCGACGCCATAGGCCATGGACTGGTCTTGCAGATCGCATTCGCCGCCCTGATCGCAGATCGGGCAGTCGAGCGGGTGATTGATGAGGAGGAATTCCATCACGCCTTCGCGGGCGCGCTTCACCTGCTCGGTCTTCGTGTGGACGACCATACCGTCGGCCGCAGGCATGGCGCATGAAGCGACGGGCTTCGGCGACTTCTCGACCTCGACAAGACACATGCGGCAGTTGCCGGCAATCGACAGGCGCTCGTGATAGCAGAAGCGCGGAATCTCGGCGCCCGCTTCCTCGCATGCCTGCAACAGCGTGGCGCCGTTCTCGACCTCGACTTCGATGCCATCGACTATGAGTTTCGGCATGACCTACTCCGCCGCCCTTGCCGCGCCGCCACGTTTCGACGCGATGCGCTCTTCGATCGTTCCCCGGAAATGCCGGATGAGACCCTGTACCGGCCAGGCCGCCGCATCGCCGAGCGCGCAGATCGTGTGACCCTCCACGCGCTTCGTGACGTCGAGCAGCATGTCGATCTCCTCGACCTCCGCTTCGCCGGAAACCAGACGCTCCATGACGCGCCACATCCAGCCCGTGCCTTCGCGGCAGGGCGTGCACTGGCCGCAGCTCTCATGCTTGTAGAAGGCGGAGAGACGCGCGATCGCCTTGATGACGTCGGTCGACTTGTCCATGACGATGACGGCCGCCGTGCCCAGGCCGGATTGCACGGCCTTCAGCGAGTCGAAGTCCATCAGCACGTCGTCGCAGATCGCCTTCGGCAGGAGCGGAACGGAAGACCCGCCGGGAATGACCGCGAGGAGATTGTCCCAGCCGCCGCGCACGCCGCCTGCATGTTTTTCGAGAAGCTCGCGGAGCGGAATGCCCATTTCCTCTTCGACATTGCAGGGCTTGTTCACGTGGCCCGAGATGCAGAACAGCTTGGTGCCGGTATTGTTGGGGCGGCCGAGGCCCGCGAACCAGTCCGCGCCACGGCGCAGGATGGTCGGCGCAACGGCGATCGACTCGACATTGTTCACCGTGGTCGGTGCACCATAGAGGCCGACATTGGCCGGGAAAGGCGGCTTCAAGCGCGGCATGCCTTTCTTGCCTTCGAGGCTTTCAAGCAGCGCGGTTTCCTCACCGCAAATGTAAGCGCCTGCGCCGTGATGAACGTAGAGATCGAAGTCCCAGCCGGAACCCGCGGCATTCGCGCCGAGGAGGCCCGCCTCATAGGCTTCGTC
>JAGUWA010000220.1 GCA_020062605.1 Parvibaculum sp.
CGGAACCGCCGGGCGTGAGGAGCACGGCCGCGCGCCGCGCCTATGCGCTGCGCTACATTCGCCGCATCGTTCACAGCTGGCAGGTTGCCGCCGTGCGGACGCTGCAGGCGGAGAAGAAAATCACCGCCGAACAGTCGGCGCGTTACCTTGCCGTGCTGAGCCGAACCCTGCCGCCGCCCGGCGCCGCACCGAAAGCACCGCAGCGCATCCGCACGGGCTGGGTCTCGGATGAGGAAATGGCGGCGCTCGACCGTCGCCTTGTGCGTAAGGAAAGTCCCCTGCGGCTCGATGACGCGGACCGGCGCCGTATCGCCGAACGCTTCGCAATCCCGCAAAGTGCGCCCCGCCATGAAGAGGATGCGGTTAAGGGCAGCGACAGCGTCATTCCCTTCGCGCGCATCGCGACCGGATATGCCGAGAACATGCTGCTTGGCGAAACCCGACCGCTTCTGCCCGAAGAGATGCAGATATGGAGCGAGACGAGCGGCGCCTGGACGCTGGACGGCGCGAAGCACCGGCTGGTCGTTTCAGGGGGTGCTGCCTGGCCGCTTGGAGAGACGACGAAGATCGGCGCGGTGGTAAGCTGGGGCCGCTCCTGGCGCGACACGGCGACCGGCTGGGGCGCGGAGTCGATCCATGTTTCGCCTTTCGTGACCCACGGCCTGACCGAACATCTGAGCTTGCGCGCTTTCGCGGGCGCCGGCACGCGATCGGATTGGGTGCGCGGCAAGAGCTATCGCGCCGATTATCGCGGCGCGAGCCTTCATTCCGGCGCAAGTCTCGATGGGGCGTGGCGCTTCGGCGATCTGCAGTTCAAACCTGCGGGTGAGGTGAGCCTCAACCGGCTTGCGCTCGATTCCCCCTCCGCCCATGGCGAGGTCCGCTCGCGCGGCCGCGCAACCTGGCGCAACGGCTTCGTCTATGACGTGCCGGAATCCGGCTGCTGTTCGACAATGCGGCCTTACGCGAATCTCGAAGCCCACTGGACCTTCGACAGGTCGGAGCGCGACTGGCCGGCGACGCCGGAAAAGGTCAGCGCCGACCTCACTGGCGATATCGAAACGGGCGTGGCGCTGAAAGCGCTGGACGACCTCTTGAACATGAAGATGACGACCGGCATCGCGGATGTCGGCGCTGCGGGTGCCGCGAACTACACGGTGATGGGGAAGATCAGCCTGTCGTTTTGAGGGGGCGGGTCTTTCTCCTTCGTTCGTCATCGCGAGGCTGCGTAGCAGCCGTGGCGATCCAGGGCGGTTTGCTCGGTGTATGAGGCCCTGGATTGCCGCGTCGCGGCTTCGCCGCTCCTCGCAATGACGAGTTGGAGGGAAGCCTCACCCCGGCTTCACCACGGAAAGACGGATCGCTGCCGGTGCCGCCGTCAGGCCGCTTTCGGCTTGTGGAACTGCACGTTCGCCGGCGGCTTCGGGAAATCGGGCTTCTCCGCGGTGAGAGCGGCGAGCGCCGCCTCGCGGTCGGCGGGGCTGAAGGCGCCGGTGGTGAGGCAGAACTCGACGAAATTCCCGTTCGGATCCTTCGTGTAGACGGAGTGACACCAGTTGAGCGCGCTCGACGGGCGCGTAGCAATCGGCAATCTGCCAATGGGGGATTGCTTCGATCTGTTCCTCGCTGAGGCCGACGTCGCGGCAGGCCTTGCAATGCTGCGAGAAGACGAATTGCGAGCCGCGCGCGAAGCCGGCACGGATCTCTTCGAGTTCACGCAGTTTCGGATCGAGCTTGCGGTTGGGGCTCCGGTAGAACTGGAAACCTTCGGTCGTATGTTTGAAGGCATCCGGCACCAGCGCGAAGACGGTCCACCAGTTGCCGGGCGTACCTGTCGCCGTACCGGGTTCCTTCACCGGGTCTCGCCCGCCGAACAGTATCTTGTAGAGTTGCTGCGCGAAGCGGTCCGCATCCGCCTTCGCAACCTGTCTCAATCTCGGCATGCCCGTCCTCCCGTTGCATGGCGGAGAAAAAACGTAAGATAAACTTACGAATGACTCAAGCGGATATCCGCCCCGTGGAGAGAGCCCGTAGAGAGAGAATGACCGGCATGGAAAGAAAGCCCGGCCTTCTGATGGCGCAGCTGCTCAACCGTTTCATCTGGTTCGATGGCGCGCTGCAGAAGAGCCTCGATGCGCGCGGACATGGCGGCGTGCGCCGTCTTGAGTCGATGGCCATGGTCTATGTTCATGCAGGCGTGCGCCGCCCGAGCGAGCTTGCGCGGCTGCTGGGCGTGACGCGGCAGTCGATGAACACAGCCTTGCGGGAGCTGGAGCAAAAGGGGCTTATCTACATGGCGCCGGACCCGGAGGATGCGCGCTGCAAGCTCGTGAGCTTTGCGCCGGAGGGAGCGGAGATGAGACAGGAAGCGATCGAGATCGTGCTGACGCTCGAGGCGGAACTCGAGGTGCGGCTGGGCGCGAAGACGGTGAACGATCTCGCGCGGATCGTCAGCGCGGACTGGGGAGAGGCGCCTGTGGTGGGAAAGCGGACGGTTCGAAGAAATGCAGTGGCAGGAAAGAAGAAGAAAGCATGACGAGCCTCGATGAACTCCTGGCGGGGCCCGGTATTCTCGTCGCCCCCGGTGCCTATGACGCGCTGTCGGCGAAGCTTGCCGCGAAGGCGGGCGCGTGCGCCGTCTACATGACGGGCTTCGGCGTGTCGGGGGCGAGCTTCGGCCTGCCCGATATCGGCCTTGTGAGCGCGGCGGAAATGAGCGAGCGCGTGCGCGCGATTGCGGCGTCA
>JAGUWA010000104.1 GCA_020062605.1 Parvibaculum sp.
CGACGAAAACGCCGACGACGAGATTGGGCGAGAAGCCGACGAACCAGGCATCGTGATTGTCGTTGGTGGTGCCGGTCTTGCCGGCGAGCGGCACGCCGACGGTCCTGGCCGCCGAGCCCGTGCCGCGCTGCACGACGCCTTCGAGCATGGAGACCATCTGGTAGGAGGTCTGCGCACTCGCGACCCGCTCGCGATCGTCCGGCAAGGCGGGGGGCGCGACGGTATCGCGATCGAGCGGGTTTTCGCGCGCGCTTCTCTCCTTCGCCTCCTCCCAGCTTTCGTTGCAGGCGGGGCAATCGCGCGTGTCTTTCCTGTAGATGGTGCGGCCGAAGCGGTCCTGCACGCGGTCGATCAGGGTCGGCGTGACGCGCTTGCCGCCATTGTCGAGAATGCCATAGGCGCCGACGAGGCGCATGAGCGTGGTTTCGCCCGCGCCCAGCGCCATGGAGAGCACGGGCGGCATGTCATCCGTGATGCCGAAGCGGCGCGCATAATTCGAGACGGTCTGCGGCCCGACATATTGGGCGAGGCGCACCGTCATCAGGTTGCGCGAATGCTCGATGCCGAAGCGCAGCGTGGACGGCCCGTGGAAATTGCGCTCGTAGTTTTCCGGCTTCCAGAGGCCGAGATCGCCGCCCTGATCGAGGACGAATGGCGCATCGAGGACGAGGCTTGCGGGCGTGAAGCCCTTGTCGAGCGCGGCGGCATAGACGAAGGGCTTGAAGGAGGAGCCGGGCTGGCGAAGCGCCTGCACCGCGCGGTTGAACTCCGACAGGCCGAAGCTGAAGCCGCCCTGCATGGCGAGGACACGGCCCGTATGCGGGTCCATTGCGAGGGCGGCGCCGTTCACTTCCGGCACCTGTTCGAGCGCGTAATGGACGGGGTCTTTCTTCTTGTCCTCGAAGACGGGCGAGACCCAGACGACATCGCCGACGGAGACGACATCGGAGGGCGATGCGACTTCGGGGCCGAGATGGAGGCGGTTCACGCTGGCGCGGGCCCATGTCATTTCGGAGAGGGGCACCTTCGCCTTCTCGACATCCTTGGAGAAGCTGCCATCGGCGAGACGCTGCGGACGGAGGCCGACGGTGACGCTTTCCTGCTTCACGTCGAGCACGGTGGCGAGCGTCCAGGGCTCGATGTCGGCGGGAACGGGCATGGCGGCGAGCGCTTCCTGCCAGTTCTCGCCCGCCTCCAGATGGCGGACGGGACCGCGCCAGCCATGGCGGCGGTCGAAGGCGATGAGGCCCTCGCGGAGTTCGCGCGAGACCGTTTCCTGGAGTTTGGTGTCGATGGTGGTGCGGACGGAAAGACCGCCTTCGTAGAGCTTCTCCTCGCCATACATTTCGAGAAGTTCGCGGCGCACCTGCTCGAGGAAATAGGAGGCGTCGCGGATCTGCACGCCGCGCGAACGGAGCGAAACGTCGAGCCCCGTCGCGCGGGCCTGCGCCGCGTCGAAGGCCGAGATGAAGCGCTCGTCCTCCATGCGCGAGATCACCCAGTTGCGCCGCGCGAGCGCGCGTTCGCGGAAACGGTAGGGGTGATAATTGTTGGGGCCCTTGGGCAGGGTCGCGAGATAGGCGGCTTCGGCGATGGTGAGTTCGTCGAGCGGCTTGCCGAAATAATTGAGCGCGGCGGCGGCGACGCCATAGGAGCCGATGCCGAGATAGATCTCGTTCAGATAGAGTTCGAGGATCTCGTCCTTCGTGAAGGCCTGTTCGAGGCGGATCGCGATCAACGCCTCTTTCAGCTTGCGGTTCAGCGTGACGTCGGAGGAGAGCAGGAAGTTCTTGGCGACCTGCTGCGTGATCGTCGAGGCGCCGACGAGGCGGCGGTCCTGCATGACGTTGAAGATGTTGTCGATGACGGCGCGCATGATGCCGGTCGCGTCGACGCCGCCATGGGAATAGAAGTTCTTGTCTTCCGCCGCGAGGAAGGCATCGACGACGCGGGGCGGAATGGCGGTGATGGGGACGTAGAGGCGGCGCTCGCGCGCGAACTCGCCGATGAGCTCACCGTCGCCGCCATGGACGCGGGTCATCACAGGCGGCTCGTAATTGGCGAGCCTGGTGTAGTCCGGCAGGTCCTGGTTGAGGCGCCAGACCATATAGCCGCCCGCCATCAGCCCGCCGACAAGAAG
This sequence comes from Parvibaculum sp., assembly GCA_020062605.1. Classification (GTDB taxonomy): domain Bacteria; phylum Pseudomonadota; class Alphaproteobacteria; order Parvibaculales; family Parvibaculaceae; genus Parvibaculum. Next base: position 2,141 of record JAGUWA010000104.1, read on the forward strand.
CACCAGGCAGACAGCCGCAACAATCGAAAGAACTCTCAGCATCGGGCGTCCGGCCCCCACTCGCTCAACATCCCTGCCCCGCATTTGCTAGGCACCAATTATGGCATGCACGAGGCAGCAAAACGACCTCGCCTGCGCGACATACATATAAAGCGCGTATTTACCAAGAAAGCGTTGCGCCGTCGGCTTTCAGTTGGGGCCTTCGGCCAGCCGGTCGCCGAAGTAGCGGTCGACGGAGCGGGACAAGGTCTTTGCCATGGTGGCGCGCCATGCGGGCGAGGTGAGCTGCTTCTCGTCTTCCGGATTGGTGAGGAAGCCGAGCTCGATCAGCACCGAGGGCACGTCCGGCGCTTTCAGAACCACGAATCCGGCAAAGCGGTGCGCGGGGTCGAGCGTCGCCGTCTTCCGGCTCGCATGGTCGACGACGGTCTTGGCGAAACGCGAGGAATAATTCTTCGTCTCGCGTTGGGCGAGGTCGATGAGGATGCCGGTCACCTCCGGGCTCTCGCCCTGCAGGTCGAGACCGGCAATGAGGTCGGACTGGTTTTCCTTGCGGGCCAGCGCGGCGGCCTCCTTGTCGGATGCGGTTTCCGAGAGCGTGTAGATCGACATGCCGCGAACATTGGCTTTCTGGATTGCGTCGGCATGGATGGAGATGAAGAGGTCGGCCTTGTGGCGCCGCGCAATCGACACGCGCTCGCGCAGCGGAATGAAGATGTCGCTGTCGCGCGTGAGATGGACATCGTAGCGGCCGGACGCGCGCAGTTCGCCGGCAAGCTGCCTTGCGAAGGCGAGGACGACGGCTTTTTCCTGCACGCCCGAGCGGCCATGCGTGCCCGGATCGACGCCGCCATGACCGGCATCGATGACGACGACGCGGCGGCGCTCG
>JAGUWA010000400.1 GCA_020062605.1 Parvibaculum sp.
CCCGGCCTTGTGCTGCATGGCCGCGACGGGCGCTTCACCGAGCGCACGGAGGCCTTGCTCCGCCAGGGCGAGGCGCTGCTGCTCGACCAGCCGGGCTGACCATACCCGGGCAAGGGCTTTTGCGGGTTTGTCTGTTCGCCTCCGCGCGGATAGAAATACCCGCGCCCCTCTCCATATGGAGCGGTGAGCCGTTGCTTCCCCGTTGAAAGGACATTCCCGTGCCTCCTTATCGTTCCCGCACGACGACCCACGGCCGCAATATGGCGGGTGCCCGCGGTCTCTGGCGCGCCACAGGCATGAAAGACGACGATTTCGGCAAGCCGATCATCGCCATTGCCAATTCCTTCACCCAGTTCGTGCCGGCCATGTGCATCTGAAGGATATGGGGCAGCTCGTTGCCCGCGAGATCGAAAAGGCGGGCGGGGTCGCCAAGGAGTTCAACACCATCGCGGTCGATGACGGCATCGCCATGGGCCATGACGGCATGCTCTACAGCCTGCCCTCACGCGACCTCATCGCGGACAGCGTCGAATATATGGTCAATGCGCATTGCGCGGATGCGCTCGTCTGTATTTCCAATTGCGACAAGATCACGCCGGGCATGCTGATGGCCGCCATGCGCCTCAATATTCCCGTGGTCTTCGTCTCGGGCGGACCGATGGAAGCGGGCAAGGTGAAATGGGACGACGAGGACCGCGCCGTCGATCTCATCGATGCCATGGTCGCGGCGGCCGACGACAAGGTCTCCGACAACCAGGTTGCCGTCATCGAGCGTTCGGCCTGTCCGACCTGTGGATCGTGCTCCGGCATGTTCACCGCCAATTCGATGAACTGCCTCACGGAAGCCTTGGGGCTCTCGCTTCCCGGTAACGGCTCGACGCTCGCCACGCATTCGGACCGCCGGGAACTGTTTCTCGAGGCCGGCCGGCTGATCGTCGAAATCACGCGCCGCTATTACGAGACGGACGACGCCAGCGTTCTGCCGCGCAGCATCGCCACGTTCGAAGCCTTCGAAAACGCCATGTCGCTCGACATCGCCATGGGCGGTTCGACGAACACGGTCCTGCATCTTCTGGCCGCGGCTCACGAGGGCGAAGTGCCGTTCACGATGAAGGACATCGACCGCCTGTCGCACCGCGTGCCGAACCTCTCGAAGGTCGCACCGGCGCGCAACGACGTTCACATGGAAGACGTGCATCGCGCGGGCGGCATCTTCGCCATTCTCGGCGAACTCGACCGCGGCGGGCTCATCCACCGCGATGTCCCGACCGTTCACAGCCCGACGCTGGGCGAGGCGATCGATCATTGGGATATCCGCAAATCGAAGAGCGATCACGCGCATGAATTCTTCCGCGCCGCGCCGGGCGGCGTGCGCACCACCGAAGCCTTCTCGCAGTCGCGCCGCTACCCCGATCTCGATCTCGACCGCGTGAACGGCGTCATCCGCGACATCGAACATGCCTATTCGAAGGATGGCGGCCTTGCCGTGCTTTACGGCAATCTGGCGGAGGATGGCTGCATCGTGAAGACGGCGGGCGTCGATCCGTCGAACCTCGTTTTCACGGGCCCTGCGCGCGTCTACGAAAGTCAGGACACGGCCGTCCTCGGCATTCTGAACAACGAGGTCAAGGCCGGTGAGGTCGTTCTCATCCGCTACGAAGGTCCGCGCGGCGGGCCCGGCATGCAGGAAATGCTCTACCCGACGAGCTACATCAAGTCGAAGGGTCTGGGGAAACTCTGCGCCCTGGTGACGGATGGCCGCTTCTCCGGCGGCACGTCGGGCCTGTCCATCGGCCATGTCTCGCCGGAAGCGGCGGAGGGCGGCACCATCGGTCTCGTCGAGACGGGCGATCTCATCGAGATCGACATTCCGGCCCGCAAGATACACCTCGCGGTCGCGGACGATGTCCTGGCCGGACGGCGCGAAAAGGCCGAGCAGGACGGCTGGATGCCGAAGGAGGTGCGCAAGCGCCGCATCTCACCGGCGCTTCAGGCCTATGCCGCCATGTCCACCAGCGCGGCGCGCGGCGCCGTTCGCGACGTGTCGCAATTGGCCGGGCTGCGCAAACGCGGGAAGTAGGGCAAGTGGAAGTGGCGCGGAAGCGACGGGGAATCCCGCTTGCCGCCGCCGCGCCGCATCCCTATCTGTGATCTTATGAAAAACCGCATAGCGCCTCTCCTTCCCCC
>JAGUWA010000238.1 GCA_020062605.1 Parvibaculum sp.
GCGATTTCCGCCCGCCTTGGCGAGCCGGATTTCCGCCGCGCCGAACCCCATGCCGAGATCTGGCAATATGCGGGCGGCGATTGCAGCCTCTTCGTCTACTTCTACGAAACGGATGGCGGCGCGCTCGGCTCGCGCCATGTCGATGCGCGCAAAATGGAAGGCGGGCCTGCGAGCAAGGATGCCTGCCTTGCGGCCGTGCTTGCGAAGCGCGACGCGCCGATGTCCTGACATTCTGAGATCAGGTAACGACCGTCTTCGCCTTGAATAGGCAGAGATCGCTGACCGGGCAGGCGGGGCAGTCGGGCTTGCGCGCCTTGCAGACATAGCGCCCATGCAGGATCAGCCAGTGATGCGCGTGCTGCCGGTATTTGGCCGGCACAACTTTCTCGAGCTTGCGTTCAACTTCGAGCACGTCCTTGCCCGGCGCGAGCCCTGTCCGGTTCGAGACGCGGAAGATATGTGTGTCGACTGCGATCGTCGGCTCGCCGAAGGCGACATTGAGCACGACATTCGCCGTCTTGCGGCCGACCCCCGGCAGTTCCTGCAGGGCCTCCCTGTCGCGCGGCACCTCGCCGCCATGTTTCTCGATCAGCATGCGCGACAGCGCGATCACGTTCTTCGCCTTGTTGCGGTAGAGCCCGATCGTCTTGATGTGTTGCGTGAGCCCGGCCTCGCCGAGCTTCACCATCTTCTGCGGCGTGTCGACGGTCTTGAAAAGTTCCTTCGTCGCCTTGTTGACGCCGACATCGGTCGCCTGCGCCGAAAGCACCACGGCGACGAGCAGCGTATAGGTGTTGCGGTATTCGAGTTCGGTCTTCGGCTCCGGCAGTGCTTGCTGGAGACGGCGGAAGAATTCCTCGATATCGGCCTTTTTCATCTGTGCGGGCATGGGACGAAACTTTGTACATAACCCCGCCTGCGTCGCAAGGCCGTATTGCCGGAGCGCTGCCGCCGCCCTACCCTTCGGTCCATGAGTATCCTGTCGCCCGATCCGGCGCCCCTCGCGCCCCCGTTACATTTCAACGCGTTGATCACGCCGCATCGTTCGCTTTCGATGCGCGGCTTCGCGATCCTGATCGGCATCGTGGCGGCGGTGAACTTCGCCTCCGGCGTTCTCTTCATGGCCAAGGGCGCCTGGCCGGTCTTCGGCTTTTGCGGGCTCGAAGTCGCGGCCGTCTGGTGGGCTTTCCGCGCGAACTACCGTTCGGCCCGCGCGCACGAAACGGTGCAGCTCTCCGACGATGAGCTTCGCGTCCGCCGGGTCGATGCGAAAGGAAAGGCGCAAGCCTTCAGCTTTCAGCCCTATTGGGTGAAGGTGGCGCTCCATGAGGAACCGGATGAATCGACCCACCTGCATCTGACGAGCCATGGCCGCGGCATCGAAGTCGCCGCCGCTCTCTCGCCGCCCGAACGCGCCGATTTCGCCCGCGCCCTCGAAAGGGCGCTGGCGAAGCTGCGCGGCGCCCCGTCCGTCGAAAGGGCCTCGCTGGAAGCCTAGTGCGTTTTCAGCAAAGGTGGCAGCCACTTTTGCGGTTCGAAAACGCGACAAAGCGACGACTCTAGTGCGCCTCGCGCTCGATCAGCATCTTCTTGGAAAGCACGTTTCCCTTGTCGTCGAGCTCATAGACGATCGGCGCACCGGTCGCGATGTTGAGCTTGACGATTTCGTCTTCGGTGAGCTTGTCGAGCTGCATGACGAGCGCGCGCAGCGAATTGCCATGCGCGGCGATGAGCACGCGCTCGCCCTTCAGCACGCGGGGCAGGATTTCCCTCTCGTAGTAGGGCAACACACGCTCCGCCGTCATCTTCAGGCTCTCGCCGCCGGGCGGCGGCACGTCGTATGAGCGGCGCCAGATATGGACCTGCTCCTCGCCCCACTTCTCGCGCGCGTCGTCCTTGTTGAGGCCGGAGAGATCGCCATAATCGCGTTCGTTGAGCGCCTGGTCCTTCACGATCTCGATGTCGCTCTGGCCAAGTTCGGCGAGCATGATGCGGTTCGTTTCCTGCGCGCGCGAAAGGTCGGACGTATAGGCGACATCGAAGCTGAGACCGGCCGCCTTCATCGCCTCGCCCGCTTCCTTCGCTTCCGCCTTGCCCTGTTCGGTCAGGCCCGGATCGCGCCAGCCCGTGAAGAGGTTCTTCTCGTTCCATTCGCTCTGTCCGTGACGGACGAGCACAAGCAGGTTAGCCAAGTCTTGCTCCATTGATCCGTATAGGGATTACTCTATGCCGAGAACGTCGGCCATGTTGAAGAGGCCCGGTCCCTTGCCCTGCCCCCATGTCGCGGCCTTGAGCGCGCCGCGCGCGAAGATGCTGCGGTCTTCCGCGACATGGCGCAGCACGATGCGTTCGTGCTCGGTCGCGAAGATGACGTCGTGTTCGCCGACGACGGACCCGCCCCTGAGCGAGGCGAAGCCGATCTTGCCCCGTGCCCGCGCGCCGGTGATGCCGTCGCGGCCGCGTT
>JAGUWA010000183.1 GCA_020062605.1 Parvibaculum sp.
GAGCCGCGCACCATTGCGCGCGGCACGCCGGGCTTCTCGGGCGCCGATCTCGCGAACCTCGTCAACGAGGCCGCGCTCATGGCCGCGCGCCGCGGCAAGCGCCTCGTCACCATGGCGGAGTTCGAGGACGCAAAGGACAAGGTCATGATGGGCGCGGAACGCCGCTCCATGGTCATGACGGAAGAAGAGAAGAAGCTGACCGCCTATCACGAAGGTGGGCACGCACTGGTGGCGCTGCACATGCCGGCTTCCGATCCGATCCACAAGGCGACGATTATTCCGCGTGGACGCGCGCTCGGCATGGTGATGCGTTTGCCGGAACGCGACCAGATTTCGGTGACGCGTGCCAAGCTCCAGGCCGACCTCGCGGTTGCGATGGGCGGACGCCTTGCGGAAGAAATCATCTTCGGCCATGACAAGGTCACATCGGGCGCGTCCTCCGACATCGCGATGGCGACGAAGATGGCCAAGGCCATGGTCACGCGCTGGGGCATGAGCGACAAGCTCGGGCCGCTCGCCTATGGCGAGAACGAGGAAGAAGTCTTCCTCGGGCATTCGGTTGCGCGGACGCAGAACATGTCGGAAGAGACGCAGCGCGTCATCGACTCGGAAGTGCGCCGCATCGTCGATGAGGGCTACGACACCGCAAAGAAGATTCTTACGGATCACATCGACGAGCTGCACACCATCGCCAAGGGGCTCCTCGAATACGAGACGCTGTCGGGCGATGAAATCCAGAACCTGCTCAAGGGCGAACCGCCTGTGCGCGATCGCGGCGAGCCGGCGAAGCCCGTGGAAGGTCCGACGTCCGCCGTGCCGGTCACAGGAGCCAAGCCGAGCGACGGCCCGATGGGCGTTCCGCCCGCCCCGCAGGGAACTTGAGCCCCGCAGGGAACGTAAGGTCCCGCGATAGCGAATAAAAAAGGGAGGCTCGAAGCCTCCCTTTTCTTCTGTCTTTCTTCGGTGCGTCAGTGCTGGCGGTCGGGCAGGCGGAGGACCAGGCCGTCAAGTGCGTCGCTCAGCGTGATCTGGCAGGCGAGGCGGCTTGCCTCGTTCACGTCCTCGGCGAATTCGAGCATGCTCTTTTCCAGTCCTTCGCCGGCCGGGCCCGTCTTCGCAATCCATTCCGGGTCGACATAGACATGGCAGGTCGCGCAGGCGGCCGCGCCGCCGCAGTCGCCATCGATGCCAGGAACGCCATTCTTCACTGCCGCTTCCATCGCCGTGATGCCGGCTTCCGCCTCGACGGAATGGACCGTTCCACCCGCTTCGACATAGTTCACTTTCGTCATTCTTGTTTTTCCTTCTTGTTTTATCGCGCGTGGAGCCGCACCGGCATCGACGCGTAGCCGCGCACGAAGTTGGAGCGGACGCGCACGGGTTCGCCCGTCACTTCGACGCGGGAGAAGCGCTTCAAAATCTCTTCCCAGAGAATTTTCAATTGCATCTCGGCAAGCCTGTTGCCGACGCAGCGATGCACGCCGAAGCCGAAAGAGAGATGCTGGCGCGGCCGCTCACGGTCGATGATGAAGTCGTCCGGGCGTTCGATTGCCGTTTCGTCGCGATTGCCGGACACGTACCACATCACCACCTTGTCGCCCTTGCGGATGGTCTTGCCGCCAATTTCCGCGTCGGCGAGGGCCGTGCGGCGCATATGGGCGAGTGGCGTCTGCCAGCGGATGATTTCAGGCACCATGCTTTCGATGAGGCCATGGTTCGCCTCGAGCTTCGCCCGTTCCTTCGGATTCCTGTCAAGTGCCAGCACGCCGCCCGACATGGAGTTGCGCGTCGTGTCGTTGCCGCCGACGATGAGCAGCAAAACATTGCCGAGATAATTTTCCGCCGTCATGTTTCGTGTGGCGGGCGAATGGGCGAGCATGGAAATGAGATCGGAGCCCGGATCGGCGTTCACGCGATCGTTCCAGAGCTTCTGGAAATAGCCCGCGCATTCCATCAGCTCTTCGGTCCGCTGCGCCCAGCTATCGACGATACCGCCGCCGGGTTCGGCAACGGTAACGTCCGACCAGCGGGTCAGTTTGCGGCGCTCCTCAAAGGGAAAGTCGAACAGCGTCGCAAGCATCTGCGTCGTCAGTTCGATTGAGACGGCGGGCACCCAGTCGAACTCCTCGCCGACCGGCAGACTGTCGAGCACGCGGGCAACGCGTCCGCGAATGACGTCCTCCAGACGAGCGAGATTGGCTGGCGCGACGATGGGGCTTACAGCCTTGCGCTGTTCATCGTGACGCGGTGGGTCCATGGCGATGAAGTTGGGAAGGTCGATTGAACCCTCGCTGCTGCCCTTCTGAATATTGTCGTCGATGATGATGCCGCCGAGGCCCGCTTCGGACGAGAACACCTGGTGGTTCGTATCGACCGCCATGATGTCCTTGTATTTGGTGATGGACCAGTAAGGGCCATAGGCGCTCTCGGCACAGTAGTGCACGGGGTCTTCCCGGCGCAGGCGGCGGAAATAGTCGCCTTCGATGTTGTGCTCATAGAGTTCGGGGCGGCTGACGTCGATCCGGTCGAGCGGCAGGCGCGCTGCCTCGGACGTAGCCGTGGTGGCGGATGCAAGTGCGGTCATGGCGATTCCTCCCAGATATGCCCGGTCCCACTATTGAGTAATATATCAATAGGTATTGAGCATGGAGTCAATATGGGTTGGAATGCTCTAGCGGCGGCGACGCACCGTCCGCCCCACGTCGTCTAAACTCGCCGCGGAAATCCGCCGATTCTCGAGGAAGGCCTTGTCCGTGACCACAGCCGCCAGAACCGTCCGCACGAGGCTCAGTCCTCAGGTCCGCCGCGCCCAGCTTCTCGATTGCGCACTGGCCGCCTTTGCCGAGCATGGCGTTGCGCGGGCGACCCATTCCCACGTCGCGGAGAGGGCGGGGGTCTCCGTGCCTGCGGTCCACTCCTATTTTCGCACGCGCGACGATCTCGTCGCCGCCGTGCTTGGCGAGGTCGAGGCCTACCTCATCGAGATCGTGTCGCACTCTCTTGGAGGCCCCAAACCGGTTCATGAGGCGCTCGAAGCGCTCGCGGCCAACTTCTCGCGCGATGCGATGGAGAAGCCCGACATGATCAAGGTCTGGCTGGACTGGAGCACGGGCGTGCGGGCCGATGTCTGGCCGCGTTACATGAATGTGCTGGACCGGCTGCACGGGATTGCGGAGAAAGTCCTGGAACGCGGCAAGAAGGAGGGCGTCATTCCGCCCGCCTTGAACGTGAAAGCCGCCGCTCGCGCCTATCTCGGCGGTGGACACACGGTGGCGCTCATGCAGTTCTCCGGTGCGAAGCCGCGCGAGTTTGAAGCAATCATTGATCATCTCGTGCGATCCGCGATGGGCATCGGGCTGGATGCGCCTCTCCCCCCTGCGGATTGAGCTGCGCTCGCCGTCCGCCGGGGCCCGTGCTAGAACCCCGTCATGTGCGCACGTTCCCTCATCTTCGGCATTCTCAACATCACGCCGGATTCCTTTTCCGACGGCGGAAAATATTTCGCCGCCGATGCGGCCATCGCCCATGGGCGCAAGCTCGCCGCCGATGGCGCCGACATCATCGACATCGGTCCGGCTTCGTCCCATCCCGATGCGGCGCCCGTTCCCGCCGAGGAGGAAATCCGCCGTCTGGCGCCCGTCCTCGAGGCGCTGGTCGCCGACCGCATCCCGGTGTCGGTCGACAGCTTCCGGCGGGAAACGCAGGCCTTCGCGCTCGCGCATGGCGCACAATGGCTGAACGATATTCGCGGTTTCGCGGACGAGGCCTTCTACCCGTCGCTCGCGGCATCGGATGCCCGGCTCGTCGTGATGCACTCGATCCAGCGCGAAGGGAACGCGGATCGCCGCGCGACGCCCGAAGGCGATATCGTCGAGCGGATTTGCGCCTTCTTCGAGGCCCGGATCGCGGCGCTCACGGCGGCAGGCGTCGCCCGCGAGCGGCTTATCCTCGACCCCGGCATGGGCTTCTTTCTCGGCGCCAAGCCGGAAACCTCCTTTGAGGTTCTTTCGAGAACGGATGAGATTCGGAACCGCTTCGGGCTTCCGGTCTTCATTTCGGTGTCCCGAAAGTCCTTTCTCCGGGCGGTGACGGGGCGAAGCCCGGGCGAGGCGGGGGCGGCGACGCTCGCGGCC
>JAGUWA010000123.1 GCA_020062605.1 Parvibaculum sp.
ATGTCGTCCCGTCTCTCGTTTGAAATGATGCGGCAAGCCGGACGTGAACCCGGTGGCGGTTACATAGCGGAGAGGCGCGTGGGACGAAAGGGGCTATTCACCCGGCAGGGTCCCGGGGGCCGCCCTTTTCTACCGTTCGGACATGCGCTTCCAGCGCCCGGCCCGCGCCGGACGAGCGAACCTCCCCCGAAATCAGGGTGGCTGGAAGATCAGCCGTGCACAGCCATCGCCAGCGGAACGTCCTCCGGGCAACTGCTCAGAAGCTCGGCTCCATGCTTCAGGATGTAGTCGCGCTGCGCCTCCATCATGACCTGGCTGAAACCGAGGCAGAACTTCTGCCCCATCTGAACGGCTTCCCGTTCCCGCCGGTCCAGGTCGCGCAGCACCTCGTTGGTGTCGGCTAACCGCTGATCCAGAAGTTCCTTCACCCGCCAACGCGGCAGAAAAGGCGCAAAGCTCAGGATGAAGATGAACTCGGAGCGAAGCCGATGCCGGGCATCGCCGGACATCAACGCCTTCAGACAGGCCGCGCGGCCTGCCTCGGTCAGCTCATAGACCTTCTTGTTGGGCCGGCTGTCCTGTTCGACCTTCTGAAAGGTCACCAGTCCCTCCGCGGCCAGTTCGTTCAGTGCCGGATAGAGGTTCGAGAGGCTGACGTCCAGCAACGTCGAGACCTCGTTCTCCATGATCTTCTTGATGTCATAGCCCGTGGCAGGACCCCCCATGAGGACACTGAGCAACAGTTCCTTCGTATTCAATCCGCTTCCTCCCTCGTCAGCAGATCCGGCACTTGATACCTGTGCCGTTTCATTATAAGGCAACAGTTATTAGGTTTTTTTCACCTATTATGAACAACAACAAAAACGATTGACCTAAAGCGAACTCCCTCCTCGATCCTTCGCAAAAGGTCAGCATCCCTCACCAACTCGTGGCCGGTTCCGGCGGAGCCGGCCGCTACTTCCCAATCCGCCGTCAGTCCAAGCGGCAGACAAGAATCCATCCAAGCGGGAGGAACCTTCAAAGTGATATTATCGGCAGGACGTGCGCCTGTCACGAATGAACGGGCGTATCGACGCATCCGCCGTTCAGGGGCGCAACTTTCCGTAGCGGCAGCCTTTGCTACCGCCCTTCTTTTTTCCGGCTCGGCGAACGCCGAATCGTATCAGTTCGGCGATCTAGACCTCAGCATCGATACGACCATCTCCGCCGGCGTCACGTTGCGGGCGAGCGATCGTGACTGCACCAAACTCAACCCGATCAATGGCGGGTGCGCCAATGGCGACGGCCGGACCACCGGCGTCAACTCCGACAACGGCAACCTGAACTACGACCAGTGGGACTTCGTCAACAAGACGGTGAAGGCCACGATGGACGTGCAGGGCACGTGGGAGAATTACGGCTTCTTCCTCCGTCCCACCGCCTTCTATGACTTCGTCTATGCGGACAACGATCTCGATTTCCGAAATCTCGAGTCGGAAGGCAAGGACCAACTCGACTACGACGTCGATATTCTCGATGCCTTCGTCTACGGCAATTGGGACATCGACGGTCATTTCACCACGGTTCGCTTCGGCAAGCAGGTGCTGAACTGGGGTGAGAGCCTTTTCATCCAGGGCGGTGTCAACGCCTTCCAGGCACTCGACGTCACACGCATCCGTACCCCCGGCGCGGAACTCAAGGATGCGCTGACGCCGATGCCGATGATCTTCGCCTCGACGACGATCACGCCGAACTTCTCGGTCGAAGCCTTCTGGCAGTTCGCCTATGAGTACACGGAACTCGATCCAGCGGGCTCCTTCTTCTCCACCGACGACATCACCGGCCGCGGTTCTCTTCCCGCCCTGCTCAACGCGGTAATCGACAATCCCGATCTCGCTGTACCTCCGGGTACGTTCCCGCCCAGCGCCGCCGTGCCTGTGGCCCTGCAGCGCTCAAGAGACCGCATCGCCAGCGAAACCGATCAGTTCGGTGTTGCACTTCGCTACTACGCCGAAGATCTCGGCGATGGCGTCGATTTTGGCTTCTATGGCGTTCGCTATACCAGCCGCTTGCCCTATCTCGGCTTCACAACAGGCCCGGATGATCTCGCGAGCGCGTGCGCTACCGTTGGCGCGGCTACATCGGGTTTTCTCAATTGCGCCGGTGGCCCAAATCAAGCCGATGCCATTGAAGCTGCCTTTGCTTATGCCGCAAACCAACTCAATTATTTCTACAGCTTCCCTACCATCGAAACGCTGGGTGCGAGCTTTGCGACGACGATCAGCGGTACGGCCGTTTCTGGTGAAATCACCTACTCGCCGGACATGCCGTTCGGCGTGTCGGACTTTGAACAGAACGCATCCCAGCTTGATGGTACGGGCGGTTCCGGCGCTCTCACAGGTTCGCCCGGCCCGATCAGCTCGCTGCCGGCCGCCGGTCCGAACCAGGACACGGTCCATATGATCGAACTCGACGCGATCCAGGGCCAGATCGGTACCGTGAAGCTCTGGGGCACGAGCGATCCGATTCCTGCTTTCCTTTGTGCCGATACGACCACTCTCGTCTTCAATGCGGGTTTTGTCTATGTGCCGGATGCAAGCAAGTATCCGCTCAACCGTTCCGGTCCCGAAGCTGCCATCCGCAACCCCTACGCGGCGGGGATGTTTACCAACGGCGTAACGAATGCGCAGTATGCCGACGACGTGTCCTACGGCTACCGCCTCGTCTTCGCGCCGGCCTACAACAATGCCTTCGGGACGCCGTTCACGCTGACGCCGAGCATTTCGTGGCGGCACGACCTGCAGGGCAATTCGCCGGGTCCGAATACTGCGAACTATCTGCAGGGCATGAAGCAGGTGTCCATCGGCATCGACGCCGACTATCAGAGCACCTGGAAGGGAAGCCTGAGCTACACCAGCATCTTCGGTGCCGGCTTCGACAACCCTGTCTCGGACCGCGACTTCGTCATGGCGAGCGTCTCCTACTCGTTCTGATCTGAAGTTAACGGCAACGCTCAAGGCCCCGGAAAAGCTCGCTTTTCCGGGGCTTCCTTTTGTCCGCTTGACGGCGCGGGGCGGCTCCTGTTCAACACGCCCGACGGAGCGTCTCGACGATGACAGAAACGGCAAACACAAAGGCACTCGTGCTTTTCTCGGGCGGGCAGGATTCAACGGTCTGCCTCGCCTGGGCGCTTGCGCGCCATGCGCATGTGGAGACGGTCGGCTTCGATTACGGTCAGGCCCACGCCGTCGAACTCGAATGCCGCGAAACGCTGCGCGAGCGGCTCTCCGCCCTCTTTCCGGATTGGGCGGCAAAGCTCGGTCCCGACCACATGCTCTCCCTGCCGGAACTCGGCCGGATCAGCGAGACCGCGCTCACCCGCGATGTCGAGATCGAGATGGGCGAGAATGGCCTGCCGACCACCTTTGTGCCCGGCCGCAACCTTCTCTTCTTTACCTATGCGGCGGCGCTGGGCTACCGGCGCGGTGCGCAGATTCTCGTTGGCGGCATGTGCGAGACGGATTATTCGGGCTATCCCGACTGCCGCGCCGACACGATCGCGGCTCTCGAACAGGCGATCTCGCTCGGCATGGACAAGCCCTTCGTCCTCGCGACGCCGCTCATGCGGATCGACAAGGCGGCGACCTGGAAACTCGCGGAAGAGCTCGGCGGCAAGGCGCTGGTCGATCTCATCGTCGAGGAGAGCCACAGTTGCTATCGCGGCGACCGCTCGAAGCGTCATGACTGGGGCTATGGCTGCGGTGCCTGCCCTGCCTGCGAGTTGCGCGCCAGGGGTTACGCCACCTATATCTCGGGCGAGGCGTGAGCCCATGTATTCGGTGAAGGAAATCTTCTACACGCTGCAGGGCGAAGGCGCGAATGCCGGGCGCCCTGCCGTCTTCTGCCGTTTCGCGGGCTGCAATCTGTGGACAGGCCGCGAGCAGGACCGCGCAAGTGCCGTCTGCACCTTCTGCGACACGGATTTCGTCGGCACGGATGGCGAGCGCGGCGGCAAGTTCGCCGATGCGGACGCACTGGCCAATGCGGTCGAAGCGGCCTGGGCGAGCGGGGCGGACCATAACCGCTTCGTCGTCTGCACGGGCGGTGAGCCCCTGCTGCAACTCGACGCGGCGCTCATCGCGGCCCTTCATGCTAAAGGTTTCGAAATTGCCGTCGAAACCAATGGCACGATAGCGGCGCCCGAAGGCATCGACTGGATCTGCGTCAGCCCCAAGGCCGATGCTGAACTGAAACAGCTGCGGGGCGACGAACTGAAGCTCGTCTATCCGCAGCCGCAGGCACAGCCGGAGCGTTTCGAAGGTCTCAACTTCCGGTATTTCTTCCTGCAGCCGATGGATGGCGCGGAACAGGAAGAAAACACGAGCGCGGCGACCGCCTATTGTCTCGCGCATCCGAAATGGCGGCTCAGCCTCCAGACGCACAAGTTGATCGGTATTCCCTGATGAGAATCTACAAAGAGTTCTTTTTCGACGCGGCCCACTTCCTGCCTTACGCGGCGGAAGGCCATCCCAACCGGCGAATGCACGGGCATTCCTTCCGCGTCGTCGTCTGGCTTGCGGGCAAGCCTGCGGCCGAGACCGGCCTCGTCCGGCATTTCGAAGATGTCGAACGCGAGGTCATGGCCGTGCGCGAGAGGCTCGACCATCATCTGCTCAACGAAATCGAGGGCCTCGAATTTCCGACGCTGGAGCACATCGCGGCGTGGATCTGGCGCGCGCTCGAAAAGCCGCTGCCGGAAATTGCGCGGGTCGAGGTGCATCGCGCCTCCTGCCGCGAGGGCTGCGTCTATGACGGCCCGGACAGCGAGTAAGGGAGCTTCGCAGATGGCAACGACACCGAAGAGGGCAGGCAGCAAGGGGCTGACGCAGCTCGGCGCCGCAACGCCCGTTCCCGCCTCGCCCGAGGCAGCGAAACTCGAGCGCGTTCCCAATCCACATCCGGACACGAATTACGTCGCGCGATTTACCGTGCCGGAGTTCACCTCGATCTGCCCGGTGACCGGTCAGCCCGACTTCGCGCATCTCGTCATCGACTACGTGCCCGGCAAATGGCTCGTCGAATCCAAGTCGCTGAAGCTCTATCTCCAGTCCTTCCGCAACCACGGCGCCTTCCACGAGGATTGCACCGTCGCCATCGGCAAGCGGATCGCGGAACTCCTCGCGCCGAAATGGATCAGGATCGGCGGCTACTGGTATCCGCGTGGCGGCATTCCGATCGACGTGTTCTGGCAGAAGGGCAAGCTCCCCGCCGGCGTCTGGGCGCCCGATCAGGCCGTCGCGCCCTATCGCGGACGCGGTTGAGCGCGGAGAGACCGAGGTTCACTCGCGCGCGGCGACCATCGCGGACAGCTCGTCGATCAGGGCGCCTTCGCTGGGGAGGTCCAGGATTCCCGCAGCGAAGAGCGAAAGGCCGCCATGTATCAGTATGAAATCCTTCATGACGGCGCGCCGGCGCAAGCCGGGGTCCGCTTCCGCCGGCGCGGAGACCCGCATCGCTTCCGAGATCACGAGATGAACCGCGCCCTGAAGCTCCGGTTTTTCCTTCATCGGCGCGGGCGGCCTGCTCGTCATCAAGCCATAGATATGCCGGTTCTTGAGCGCATGGCGCGCGTATATCCGGGTGAAGTCGGCTGAAGTGGCGGCGCGTTTCAGCCTGGCGGCAAGTTTGGTGAAGGCTTCGGTCGCCACGGCATCGAGCAGTGCGTCGCGATCCGCGAAGTGATTATAGAGCGAGCGGTGTGCGATCCCGAGTTCGGTGGCGAGTTGCCGAAGGCTCAGTTTCTCATGTCCCTCAAGAGCGACCATCCGATAGGCAGCGTCGACCGCATCGGCACGGACATTGCCGTGCCGATACGTCGACCGGCTCGAATTCGGAACGGTCTTTTTTCTCGGCTCGCTCATCGGATTGACACAGATACGGATCCACTTGCGGCTTCATGTGCCGCGCCAGCGGAGGATACAGCGATCAATGAGCGATGACGAGTGCGGCAACCGTCATTGCCCAAGACGGCGCTTGTAATTCTCCAGCGTGATTTCGCTGTCGATCGCTTCTCTCACCGCCGCAATTGCCTGCGCTCTCACCCGCCTCTTCGTAGCGGTGAAATGGGTCATGTCGATACCGGTAAAGGCAGCAGCGGCGAGCCTTGCCATCGGCAGCAGATCGTCCGTGGCAGTGAGGCGGTCGAAATATCCCGCGTTCAGAGCATCGCCGCGCGCGAGAACCTCGCCCGTCACGATCCTGTTGAAATAGGGCGCCGTCAGTCTGTGACGCGCAATCTCGATGGCGAAGTGAGGGATCGTCAGGCCGATCATCACCTCGTTCAAGCCGATGCGGAACGGCCCGTCGACGCCCAGGCGCACGTCCGAGGTGAGCAGGAGGAAAGCTCCCATCGGCAAGGCATGGCCGCCGCAGGCCGAAATGACGGGTCGCGGGTATTGGAGAAGACGGAACGCCAGCTCCGCCCCCTGTTTGAGCAGGCCGTAACTTTCCTCCGCGATGTTCTTCGCGAAGACCTTCAGGTCGAAACCTGCCGAGAAGATGCCCTCGCGTCCGGCGAGAACGACAATCGCCTTGTCGTTCTCCGCCCGGTCGAGCGCGGCATGCAGGGCGCTCAGCATGGCGGGCGACATGACGTTCGCCTTCCCGTCGTCGAAGGTGATCTCGGCAACACCGTTTTGAAGCAACGCCTATTGCAAAAGGCGGCGAACCGCCGCGGACAATGGCGGGCGGGGGGGCGTTCCTGACGCCGGGTAATCCGGCCCGCCTGCCGGCAGCCTTGTATTCCTCCACCGGCCCGCTAAGACTCTCCCAACAAGACTTGCAGAACCTCGGGAGACGGACACATGGAAGAGCGCATCAGAACCACGATCACGGACGGTGTCGCCGATGTCCGTCTCGTCCGCACCGACAAGATGAACGCGCTGGACGACGCGATGTTCATGGCGCTGCTCGAAACCGGCGAAAGGTTGAAGTCCGACAAGTCGGTGCGCGCCGTCGTCCTCTCGGGCGAGGGGCGAGCTTTCTGCGCCGGGCTCGACATGAGCAATTTCGGGCGCATGGCGAGCGGCGAGCGCAATGCGAACAAATCGGAAGTGACAGGCCGCCTCGAACAGCGCACCCATGGCGTTGCCAACCGCGCGCAATATGCGGCGCTCGTCTGGCGCGACGTGCCCGTCCCGGTCATCGCCGCCGTTCACGGCGTTGCCTTCGGTGGCGGCTTTCAGGTCGCGCTCGGCGCCGACATGCGTTTCGTCGCGCCCGGCACCCGCTTCTCCGTCATGGAAATCAAGTGGGGCCTCGTGCCCGACATGGCAGGCATGTACCTGATGCGCGGGCTCGCGCGCGAAGACGTCATCCGCGACCTCACCTATACGGGACGCATCTTCGAGGCCGACGATGCCCTTGCCTATGGCTTCGCGACGCGCGTCTGCAACGATCCTTACGCCGAGGCGCTCGCCACCGCGCGCGAGATTGCCGACAAGAGCCCGTCCGCGATCCGGGCTGCCAAACGCATCCTGAACAACGCACCGGACGGCGACGCCGCCTCGATCCTTCTTGCCGAGTCCGTCGAGCAGGACAAACTCATCGGCGGGGCGCACCAGAAGGAAGCAATCATGGCGAATCTCGAAAAGCGCCGGCCGGCTTTCGCGGACTGAGCACCGTTGGGATCGTCCGCCCCCGGCACTCCTGCTCATCGAACTCTGGCGTTCGACAGGATTGAAGCATGAGCATCGACGTCAAATCCGGTCCTGGAGAGATCGGCGGCCTGAGGGCGAAGGTTCTCGCCGCTGCGATGCAAATTCTATCGGCGCAAGGAGCGGAAAAACTGAGCCTGCGCGCGATCGCGGAAAGCGCGGGGATCGGTATCGCGTCGATCTACCACTACTTCGAGAACAAGGAAGAGTTGCTGCTGAACCTGGCGATCATGGGGTTTGGCGATCTGAGCCGGCACATAATCTCCTTCCAGGAGAAAGGGGAGTACCCCTCCGCCATGCAGGCGAGCGCCCGCGCCTATTTCGACTTCGCCGAGAAAAACTCGGCTCTCTTTTCCCTGATGTTCGGCGAACAATTGATGGCCCGCCACGAAGCCCTGCGCGACGCCGCGTACAAGACATTTCAGGTCTACGAGACCGCGGTGAAGGCGGACGACCGGTTTCCGGCCGAACACCAGGAAAATGTCGCCCTGGTTTTTTGGGCGCTTGGACGCGGCATGGCCGCGATCACCTCCTCCTATCCAAATGGCGAACTTCCTCCCGAGATGTCCGAAAAGCTTTACGCCGGCATTTCCTACCTGATTGACCGCCCCAGATAGCCGCCGTCCCTTCGCACTTGCAGCAGCGAACGCTGTCCGAGAGGGATTGCAGAACGCCGTTCGAACCCCTCTGATGTAGTCAAAAGCAGGTGAATCAATACCTTGTGGAGGAACGGGATGAACGCGATAGCTGCGAAATACGTAGAGGCCCGGGAAGCGGCCTATGCAGAGCCCCTGGAAACGCTCAATCCGGCGCAACCGGCGCTTTTCCAGTCGGATACGATGTGGCCCTATTTCGAGCGCCTGCGCCGTGAGGACCCGGTGCATTACACGCCCGAGAGCGAGTTCGGCCCTTTTTGGTCGATCACCCGCTGGCACGACATCATGGCGGTCGACACCAACCATGAAGCGTTTTCCTCGGCCGACGGCATAACGCTGGCCAATCTGGAGGCAAGGGCGGAGCAGGAGAAAATCATGGGCGTGCGCCGTGGCGGCGCCGGGTTCATCACGATGGACGAGCCCGAGCACACGCCCGCGCGCAAGGCCGTGACCCCTGCGGTCGCGCCCGCGAATTTGCTCAAGATGGCCCCGATCGTGCGCGAGCGCGCCGGCCTGATTCTCGATTCCCTTCCGATCGGCGAGGAATTCGACTGGGTCGATCTGGTATCGAAGGAGCTGACCGCCATGACGCTGGCGACGCTCTTCGATTTCCCCTTCGAGCAGCGGCGCAAGCTGCCCTACTGGTCGGACATGATCACTAATCTGCCAGGTAACGGGCCGGTGGAAAGCTGGCAGCAAAAAGGCGAGGCGATGTTCGAGTGCTTCGACGCCTTCCAGGAGTTGTGGAACCAGCGCGTCAACGCCGAACCCAGCTTCGACATGATCTCGATGCTGGCGCACACGCCGGCAACGCGAAACATGTCGAAGGAAACCTATCAGGGTAACGTGATCCTGCTGATCGTCGGCGGTAACGACACCACGCGCAACACGATCTCGGGCAGCGTCTATGCGCTGAACAAGAATCCGGATCAGTATGCCAAGTTGCGGGCCAATCCCGACCTGATCGTGTCGATGGTTTCCGAGACGATCCGCTGGCAGACGCCGCTGGCGCATATGGCGCGTCTGGCGACGCGCGACGTCGAGATCGGCGGCAAGACCATCAAAGCCGGCGACCGCGTCGCCATGTGGTACGTATCGGGAAATCGTGACGAAGAAGTCATCGAGCGGCCCAACGACTACATCATCGACCGCGAGCGGCCGCGCCAGCACATGTCGTTCGGCTTCGGCATCCATCGCTGCGTCGGCAATCGCGTTGCCGAACTGCAGCTGACCATCATCTGGGAAGAAATTCTCAAGCGCTTCCCCGAAATCGTCCTGGTGGAAGAGCCCAAGCGTACCTTCTCCAGCTTCGTGAAGGGGTACGAGTCGATGAAGGTCGTCATTCCCCGCCGCAACTGAGCGGTCGTCAGCCGCCGCGAAAGCTCCCCTTTATATGAGGAGCTTTCGCTGGCGCCCCTCAAATCCCTGGCTCGTGCCCCCGCCCGAAACCGCTTGCAGCGGTTTGCCCCTCCCCGAGGGGAGGGCGGGCGGTTGGTTCGGCATTGTGTGGCGACTTCCCGGATTCTCCCGACCGCCCGGTGAGAAAAACAGATAAGGGGCGTTTCTTCCCACCCTCCCCTCGGGGCGGGGCGAACATGTGATGCCACCCCCTTGCATCCCGAGGTGATTTTTATATAATCACCATTATGCCAAAAAAGATCGACCATGACGCCCGCCGGAAAGACATCGCCAGAGCCGCCATTTCGGTGATCGGCGATCTGGGCATCGACAATACCCGCCTTGTCGATGTCGCCCGCGCGGCGAACGCGACCACGGGTACCATCACCCATTATTTCGAGGACAAGGATGCGGTGCTGCTCGCCGCGCTCGATCATGTCGCGCAGAACATCCTCTTCATGCTGCGGCATCCGGAGAAGCCGGACGACATCGTGGCGCTCGCGGAACTCATCCTGCCCATCGACGAGGACTCCATGCGCGACTGGCGCGTCTGGATGAGTTTCTTCGGCCGCGCCGTGGGCGACCCGGCGCTCGCCCGCATCAACAAGGCCTATTACGACGAATTCCGCGACGGGCTCGCCGCGATCATCCGCCGCCAGCAGGCGGAGGGAAAACTTGACGTCCGCATCGACCCCGGCATCACCGCCGACGCCATCATTTCCGTCATCGACGGCTTCTGCATTCGCGCCACGCTCGAACGCGAAGAATGGCCGGCGGCACGCCAGAAAACTCAACTCGAAGCCATGCTGCGCCCGCTGCTTCCGAAGCCGGAAAGGCGCCGCGCCGGAAAGGGAGGATAGACCATGCCGAAACTCGAAACCTTGCCTGCAACGGCAAGCACGGACGAGATTCTCGCCGTCCTGAAGCGCGACGGCGCGCTGATCCTGAAAGATGCGCTGACGCCCGCGCAGCTCGCACAAGTGCGCGCCGAGACCATGCCCTATATCGAGGCAACTGAATTCGGCCGCGACGATTTCACCGGCAGCCTGACGACGCGCACCGGTGCGCTGGTTGCGCGCTCGCCGGCCTGCCGCGATATGGTCTCCAACAAAACCATTGTCGATGCCGCCAACGCTTTCCTCAAACCCTTCTGCGAACGCATCCAGCTTCACCTGACGCAGGTCATCCGCATCACGCCCGGTCAGAATAAGCAGCAGATCCATCGCGACCGCTGGGCCTGGGGCACCTATCTCAAAAACGTCGAACCGCAGTTCAACACGATCTGGGCAATCACCGACTTCACGAAGGAAAATGGCGCGACGCAGGTCTGCCCCGGCAGCCTCGACTGGCCGGACGATTATCAGCCAACGGACGATCAGATCGGTTATGCCGAGATGAGCGCGGGCTCCGTCCTCGTCTATTCCGGCGGCGTCTTCCATGGCGGTGGCGAGAACGCGTCGAATGGAGACCGCATCGGCATCAACATCACCTACACGCTCGGCTGGCTCCGCCAGGAAGAGAACCAGTATCTCTCCTGCCCGCCCGAGATCGCGAAGACGCTCTCGCCCGAGCTGCAGGCGTTGATCGGCTATTCGATGGGAAGTTACGCGCTCGGCTACTATACGCCGCCCCTGCCCGCCGGTCAGGGTCCGGAAGTGGTGCCGCCGGAATTCGCGCTCGGGAAAATGGATGCCAGTGCCGCCCAGTTCGGCAATGCCGAATTGCTTGCCGAAGTGTCGGCGTCGATCAGGGGCGAGAAGCAGACGGCGTAAGCCGTCCGCCCTACCTCGTTAAACCAGCCGGCTCTGCTCGACCGCCGCTTCCACGAAGGAGCGGAACAGCGGATGCGGATCGAAGGGCTTCGACTTCAGTTCCGGGTGATACTGCACGCCGATGAACCAGGGATGGTCCGGCAGCTCGACAATCTCCGGCAGCAAGCCATCGGGCGAGACGCCGGACATGACGAGGCCAGCCTTTTCGATCTGGTCGCGATAGGTCATGTTCACTTCGTAGCGGTGGCGGTGCCGCTCGCTGATGCGCGTCGAGCCGTAAATCTGCGCGACGCAGCTTCCTTCCTTCAGCACCGCTTCATAGGCGCCAAGGCGCATGGTGCCGCCGAGATCGCCGTTGGCCGCGCGTTTGACGAGTTCGTTCTCGCGCATCCATTCGGTCATCAGGCCCACGACAGGTTCGTTCGTCGGTCCGAACTCCGTCGAGCTTGCGCCGGTGAGCCCGCCGATGTTCCGCAGCGCTTCGATCACGGCCATCTGCATACCGAAGCAGATGCCGAAATAGGGCACGTTGCGCGTGCGCGCGAACTCCGCCGCGCGAATCTTGCCCTGGCTGCCGCGCTCGCCGAAGCCGCCCGGCACGAGAATGCCGTCGACATCCTCGAGATAGAACGCCGTGTCCTCGGTGTCGAATATCTCCGACTCCACCCATTTGACGTTGACGCGAACCTTGTTCGCGATGCCGCCATGAACGAGCGCCTCGGAGAGCGACTTGTAGGCATCCTTGAGACCGGTGTACTTGCCGACGATGGCGATGGTCACATCGCCTTCCGGCTCGCGGATATTGTGCGTGATGGTCTGCCAGCTTGCGAGGTTCGGCTCCGGCGCATCCTTGATGCCGAAGACGGAGAGCACTTCCTCGTCCAGTCCCTCGCGGTGATAGGCGTTCGGCACGTCGTAGATCGTGTCGACATCCATCGCCTGGATCACGGCGCTCTCGCGCACATTGCAGAAGAGCGCGATCTTGCGTCGCTCATCCTTCGGGATCGGCCGGTCGCAGCGGCACATCAGCACGTCCGGCTGGATGCCGATGGAGCGCAGCTCCTTCACGGAGTGCTGCGTCGGCTTCGTCTTCATTTCGCCGGCGGAGGGAATGAAGGGCATCAGCGTCAGGTGGATGTAGCAGGTCTGGCCGCGCTCGAGTTCGTTGCCGAGCTGGCGGATCGCCTCGAAGAAAGGCAGGCCCTCGATGTCGCCCACCGTGCCGCCGATCTCGCAGAGCACGAAGTCGACATCGGCATTGCCCGACAGGACGAATTCCTTGATCGCGTCGGTCACATGCGGGATCACCTGCACCGTGCCGCCGAGATAATCGCCGCGGCGTTCCCGCGTGATGATCTCCTGATAGATGCGTCCGGTGGTGATGTTGTCGGCGCGGCTCGCGGGCACGCCCGTGAAGCGCTCGTAATGGCCGAGGTCGAGGTCGGTCTCCGCCCCGTCGTCGGTCACGTAGACTTCGCCATGCTGGATCGGGGACATGGTCCCCGGGTCCACATTGAGATACGGGTCGAGCTTCCGAAGCCGCACGGAATAGCCACGCGCCTGCAGGAGCGCGCCGAGCGCTGCGGATGCGAGACCCTTACCGAGGGAGGAAACCACGCCGCCGGTGATGAATATGTACCGCGTCATGGGCCCCTAGATTACACCAAGCGAAACGATTCGAAGCGGCAATTGCGGCTCCGGGCAAAAATAGTCCGTCCGGCAAAACCCCGCCCTCAAGGCCGGGTTTGGCCGGAAAATCTCGTTATTGAGCGCGTGGGACGCTCGGTTCGGCGGGTTCGGGCGCGGACTCGCCTTCCGGGGCTGCTTCCGGAGCCGCCGCCGGTGCCTCTTCAGGCGTGCTGAAATCCGAGCCGATCGGGGCCGGAACGCTCACATCGCCCGCGTCTTCCGTCTGGGCTG
>JAGUWA010000090.1 GCA_020062605.1 Parvibaculum sp.
ACGGGCGGAACTTCTCCTTTCGGTGCAAATGGTTACAACCCGGAAGGCGTCCGCATCGGTCAGAAGGAAGGCCGCCACGGCAAGGCCGTGAAGGTCTGGGACAAGCGCGAATACAAGAACCTCGACGACCAGATCGAGCTCGGCACCCGCAACATCAAGGTGGCGCTCCGCCGCCTGCGCCGCTTCGCGCGCGAAGGCGCTCCGACGGAGCTCGATCTCGACGGCACCATCAAGGCGACCGCGCATCAGGGCTATCTCGACCTGATCATGCGGCCCGAGCGCCGCAACAAGATCAACGTATTGATTTTCTTCGATATTGGCGGCTCGATGGACAGCCACATCAAGCTTTGCGAGGAACTTTTCTCGGCCGCGCGCAGCGAATTCAAGAACCTCGAATATTTCTACTTCCACAACTGCCTCTACGAAGGCGTCTGGAAGGACAATCGCCGCCGCCATACGGAAAAGCTGAACACCTGGGACGTGCTCCACAAGTATCCCTCTGATTACAAAGTGATTTTCGTCGGCGACGCCACCATGTCGCCCTATGAAATCACCTATGCCGGCGGCTCCGTCGAGCACTGGAACGAGGAGCCGGGCGGCATCTGGCTCGAGCGCGTCAACCAGATCTACGAAAGCTGCGTCTGGATCAACCCGATCCCCGAGCGGCACTGGGAATACACGCCCTCGCTCCAGATCATCAAGCAGATCATGGGCGAGCGCATGTTCCCGCTGACGCTTGAGGGCCTCGATCACGCGATGCGGGAACTCTCCCGCTAACGCCTCGTATCGCGGTCGACGCGGCCGTCCACAAGGTGAATGTCGCGGTCGGTCGCCTCCGCGAAGCCGGGCTCGTGCGTCACCGCAACGACCGTCCTTCCCTCTTCGCGCACCAGCTTCGCAAAAATTTCCTGCACGATCTGGCTGTTCTTGCTGTCGAGATTGCCGGTCGGCTCGTCGGCAAGGATGAGCGCCGGGTCGTTTGCAAGCGCCCGCGCGATTGCAACCCTCTGCCGTTGCCCGCCGGAAAGCTGGTCCGGCCGCTTCTTGGCCTGATCTCCAATGTCCAGTTCGTCAAGCAGCTGGTGGCCGCGCTTCGTCATTTCCGCCTCGCTCTGACTGCCGAGACGCCGCATCGGCAGTATCACGTTCTGCAGCACCGAGAATTCGGGCAGCAGAAAATGGAACTGGAAGACGAACCCGATCTTGCGAAGTCTCATAGCCGCAAGCGCATCGGCATCGAGGCCGGTCGTATCCTGTCCGTCGAGAAACACGTTGCCCGAAGTCGGCACATCCAGAAGACCGAGAAGGTAGAGCAACGACGACTTTCCCGATCCCGAAGGCCCCGTCACGCTCACGAACTCGCCCTGGCTCACGCTGATATCGATATCCCGGACAAGCGTTACCGGCACGGTCTCCTGCAGGATGCGCGAGACGCCGCGCGCCTCGATCAGCGGATGAACGTCGCTCATGCCGCACCCCGAATGATATCGACGGGACGAACCTGCGATGCTTTCCGCGCCGGATACCACGCAGCCCCCACCGCCGATGCCAGCGAGAAGAAGCCGCCCAGCGCAAACTGGAAGAAGCTGCGGTCGAGCACGATATGCTGCTTTTCCGACATGCCGGGAATGGTGAATTCGATGGAGGCAAGCATCTGCAGCAGCACGAGCCCGATGCACCAGCCAAGCAACATACCGACGACCCCGACGACAGCTCCCTGCACGAGGAAGATCACCTGGATATCGAAAGCCCTGAATCCCATCGACATGAGAATGGCGATGTCGCGCCGCTTTTCCATCACGATGGTTGAGATGATGTTGAAGATGCCGAACGACGCCACCACCATGATCGCGCCGACGATCGAATATGTGATCGTGTTGCGGATAACGAAAAGACCGAGGAAGTCGCGGTTTACTTCCTGCCAGGACTCCGAACGATACCCCCATCGGCTTTCGATGCGCGCCGCGAAATCCTCCGCCTGGTCGGGATCGCCGATCTTGATCCGGATTCTGTTTGCGATGAACGGCTTGTCGAGCAATACCTGCGCGTCCTTGATCAGCATGTAGACCTGCCCCTCGTCGAGCAGCAGATTGCCTGTACTGAAAATGCCCACCACCTTCATGCGCCGGACGAGCCCTGTCGGCGAAACGACCGTCGCAAGATCGTCCATCCCGAGCCCAAGCCTGACGGACATGCCGCGCCCGATCACGATGCCCTGTGAGGCGGTTTTGAGCCGCATCAGGCTTCCTTCGCGCATGTCGCGTTCGACGGTCGTGAGATAGCGCTCCTTTTCGGGATCGATCCCGGCAATGGACGCGCCGACATCCTTGCTCGCATATCGGACGATTGCCTGCCCGGTGAGCGCCGCCTCGGCGATCACACCCTTTTGTTGCGAGAGTTCGTCGACGATGGCGCCGTAGTTCTTGATGCCACGCAGATATTCGCGCGGCTTCGTGTTCGTGAGCTCGACGGTTGCGTCCGGCATGGCGAGGAAGATCGGCTGCTTCGCCGCCGTGCGGAACTCGTCCTTCATCGTGATGTGCGGCGCATTGTTCACCAGCCGCTGCACGAGATCGTTTTCCGATCCGGACATCACCGACGAAGTGGCGATGAAGAAGCCCACACCGAGCGCGACGCCCAGCGTCGAAACGATGGTCTGACGACGCCGGTGAAGGAGCTGCGCTGCGGCGATGCTGATAGCGACCTGCCAGAACACGGGGGATACCCTCGCCTAAGAGGAGGCAGCAGCGGAAATTGGCCTCGTCCGCACGCTGTCCCCCTCCGCAAGACCGGATGGCGGATCGGCAATGACGGTCGCATCCTCCGCAAGGCCGGAGAGAACCTCGGCGTTCGTATCTCCCACCGCGCCGAGCTCAACCTCCTGCAACCGCGCCGTACCGTCGGAGACGACCCAGACGGATTTTCCCGACAAGGCCGAAACGGGGACGAGCAAAGCATTCTCCTCGCGCCGCACCACGATGTTGATTTCGGTCGTCATGCCGGAAATGAGAGGTGTGTCTTCCGGCAACGCAAGATAGACGCGGTAGGTCCGGCCGACAGGGTCCCCGTAAGGGGTGATGCGCAGCACTCTCGCCTTGAGCGCACGCCCCGGAAAGGCGTCCGCGCGGATCAGGGCTTCCTGACCCGGTTTGACATTGACGATGTCTTCCTCATCCACTTCCGCATCGATCTGCAGTTCCGCCGGGTCGCCAACCATGAAAAGGATCTGGCCCGGCTGCACCATGTCGCCAACCTTGATTCTGCTTTCGGAGCGCAGCACCTCGCCGGAAATGGGCGCCGTGATGAAGTGATCGTCGAGCCGTGCCTTTGCTCCCCTATAGGCGGCAACGGCCGCGGAGTGAGCGCTTTCGGCCTGGTCGAGCGTCGCCTGGCTCGCATTCCCGGTCCGTCTGAGTTGCTTGGCACGGTCGAGTTCCGCCGCAGTGAGCTTCATGCGCGCGGCAAGTTCCTGTACCCGCGTGATGTCCTCGCTCGCTTCGATAACGGCGAGTATGTTGCCTGGCTCCACGGGTTCACCTTCGTGCTTCAGCACTTCGGTAATGGGCCCCGCAATCTTCGTTCCCACGCGCGCATAGCGGAGGGGCTCCACCGTTCCCGTGGCATAGACCGCTTCCACCGCACTCCCCCGGTGAGGAGGCGTCGTCGCGACCCGCGGGGGCAGAAAATAGGTGAAATAAACGAAGATGAGTGCCGCAACGGCGACTGCGGCAGCGCCGCCTACCCAGATTGTACGTCTTTGCAAAACGCCTCCGCCGATGCCTCGGGCTGTTCACGTGACCTTGCTTATAGCAGAAGATATCAGGGCGACGGCATCCGGGGACAAGTCCAGCGCGGAATGCCGCAGACCGAATGAGAAAAAGACATGCAGGAGAAAACAATTCGGGGTGTCGCCTGGGCGGACCTTGCGGTGACTTTGCCCTTCGCCTTGCCCTTTGTCGCGGAAGCGGTGATCGCGCTTATCTATGTTCTCGACCGGTGGCTCAGCTTCGGGACGCCGGCGATTTTGTTCGAGATGGGCCCTCTCGCGATGATGTTTGTGCACATCATGGGTGTGCTCGGTGTCATTTGGGCAACCGCGCGCCTGCACATTCCCTCGCCCTTCCTCGCGCGAACCGATGCCTTGGCCCGTCTCGCTGTCGCGGCACTCATCGTCTACGCGATGGCGGAGGGCACGACACCCGTGCTCTGGCTCTTCGTGGCGACGGAAATCGGAGGCAGCGCCGTCCAGTTCGCGGTCCTGCGCGATAAATGATATCCCCGGCTCCGGCCCTTCAATGAAAATCGCGGCTTCGGGGAACGAACCGCGCGGCCCGCATGCGCTTCTGTTCTTCCTTGCTGTGATTGCCATCGCGAGGATCTTGTCCCGGATGTTTCACCCCGTCAGCCCGCGCGATTACGGCCTCGCCAAAATCTTCCGATGAGAGAAGACCGAGTTCCTGTGTCCAGTCTTCAAGGTCGTCGGCCACCACATGGATCACGATACCCTCCTTCTGCACACGGCCGCGTACGAGCAGCAATCTTGATGTAAGCACGATCCGGCGGCGCTTCTCGTAAAGTTTCGGCCAGATGATGATGTTGGCAATGCCGGTCTCGTCCTCCAGCGTTGCGAAGATCACGCCGCTTGCCGTGCCGGGCCGCTGGCGTACGAGGACGAGCCCTGCAAGCGACACTCGCCTGCCCGCCTCGACGTCCTTCAGTCTTGCATTGGGAATGACGCCGCCGGCCGCGAAACGATTGCGCAGAAAAGAAATCGGATGCGCCTTCAGCGAGAGTCGCAATGTTGCGTAATCGAGCACAACATGTTCACCGGGCGGCATCGCGGGGAGGGCCATCTCCACCTCCCGCTGCAAACCGCCCTCCTCCAGCGCCGCGAAAAGAGGTAGAGCTGCCGGCATCTTGCCATTCTGGCCGCTCGCATATCCCCCTAGACCACGCACGGCCCAGAGCGCCTCACGGCGATCGAGGCCGATCGAACGAAACGCATCCGCATCGGCCAGCCTTTCGATGATGCGGGGATAGAGCCCTGTTCTCAGCCAGAAATGCCGCACGGAATCGAAGCCGCCCGCACGACTTCTTTCAATGGCCACCGCAGTCGCCTCCTGCACACCCTTTACCTGACGGATGCCGAGCCTGACGGCACATTTCCCCATCCCCGTTTCTTCGAGCGTACAATCCCAATCGCTGTGATTGACATCGACGGGCCGGACCTCCACCTCATGTTACCTCGCGTCGCGAACAAGCTGCGCCGGTGCATAAAAACCCATCGGCTGCGAATTGAGGATCGCCGCACAGAAAACGTCCGGATAGTGGCATTTGAGCCAGGCCGAAATATAGGCAAGCCGTGCGAAGGCGGCGGCGTGGCTCTCCGGAAAACCGTAATCGGCGAAGCCCTCGATCTGCTTGAAGCAGCGCTCCGCAAAATCTGGCTCATAACCGTTTTCAATCATTCCGCCGACAAACTTCTCGCGATACATGCCAATTGTGCCCGACTTGCGGAACGTGGCCATGGCACGGCGCAGCCGGTCGGATTCTCCAGGCGTGAAACCCGCTGCCACAATGGCAATTTTCATTGCCTGTTCCTGAAAGAGCGGTACGCCGTAGGTCTTCTTCAGAACGGCTTCGAGTTCCTTCTTGGGATAGTCGACCTTTTCCTGTCCACTCCGCCGCCGCAGATAAGGATGCACCATATCTCCCTGAATGGGCCCCGGCCGCACGATCGCTACTTCGACCACGAGATCGTAAAAGCAGCGCGGCTTGAGACGCGGCAGCATCGACATCTGCGCCCGGCTCTCGACCTGGAAAACGCCAACCGCATCGGCGTTGCAAAGCATGTCGTAGACCTTCTC
>JAGUWA010000433.1 GCA_020062605.1 Parvibaculum sp.
GATTACCCGTGAAGCCCTGGCAGATGACCTTGGTGTTCTTGTCGACGAGAACGGACATTATGCGGCCTCCTTCACGGCTTTGACGATCTTCTCGGCCGCGTCGGCGAGGTTGTCCGCGGAAATGATGGGCAGGCCCGATTCCGCCATGATCTTCTTTCCGAGATCGACATTGGTGCCTTCGAGGCGCACCACCAGCGGCACGCCGAGCGACACTTCCTTGGCGGCGGCGACAACGCCTTCCGCGATGATGTCGCAACGCATGATGCCGCCGAAGATGTTGACCAGAATGCCTTCGACGCTCGGGTCGGAGAGAATGATCTTGAAGGCGGCCGTGACCTTTTCCTTCGTCGCGCCGCCGCCGACATCGAGGAAGTTCGCAGGCTCCGAGCCATAGAGCTTGATAATGTCCATGGTCGCCATGGCAAGGCCCGCGCCGTTCACCATGCAGCCGATCTTGCCGTCGAGCTTGATGTAGTTGAGGTCGTATTTCGACGCCTCGACTTCGGCAGGGTCCTCTTCGGTGAGGTCGCGCAGCTCGACGATGTCCTTGTGCCGGTAGAGCGCGTTCGAGTCGAAATTCACCTTCGCGTCGAGGCAGACGATATTGCCCTCGCCCGTCACAACGAGCGGGTTGATCTCGAGCATGCTCATGTCTTCGGCAACGAAGGCCTTGTAGAGCTTGTCGATAAGAGCGACGCCCTGCTTTACCTGGTCGCCTTCAAGGCCGAGCGCGTAAGCAACCTTGCGGCCATGGAAGCCGCTGATGCCGGACGCAGGGTCGATCGAGAAGCTGAGGATTTTCTCGGGCGTCTTCGCCGCCACTTCCTCGATATCCATGCCGCCTTCGGTGGAAACGATGAAGGAGATGCGCGAGGTCGCGCGATCGACGAGCACGGAGAGGTAGAGTTCGCGCGCGATCGAGGAGCCTTCCTCGATATAGAGGCGATGCACTTCCTTGCCTTCCGGCCCCGTCTGGTGCGTGACGAGCGTCGATCCGAGCAGGCGCTTTGCCTCCTTCTCGACGTCTTCCACCGACTTCACGACCTTGACGCCGCCGGCCTTGCCGCGACCGCCCGCATGAATCTGCGCCTTGACGACCCACACCGGCCCGCCGAGTTCCCTGGCTTTCGCCACGGCCTCTTCGGGCGTGAACGCCGCATGTCCGCGGGGCACAGGCACGCCATACTTCGCAAGCACGGCCTTGGCCTGGTATTCGTGAATATTCATGAAAAACCGTCCGGCTGGAGAGCGGCGCGGGAACCCGCGTCGCCAGAAGGAAAGGATTGTCCGAAAGCTATGTCGGATGGCTCGGAGTTATACCACCCGAGCGGGCGGGCGCAACCGGCAGATAGCCGCCGGAGAGGGCACAACCGGGCTACGCCGCTTACAGGAATTTCAGTTGCCGCAGCGCTGCCCGCAACGCCGCAAACAGTGACGCAGCGTCACCGCAGATCGTGTTCGACGATCCTGTCCGACCCGGCCGGAAGCTCCAGATAGAGCCCGTCATAACCCAGCGTGACGCCTTCGCTCCGGACGTCTGAGACACCTCGCAGGAAGACCCGCTCGGCGAGTGCATTCGGCAACCTCGGCACGATATGGGTGTAGACGAGGAGCTTCACGCCCGCCTCGTTGGCGACCTCCGCCGCATCGACGGGCGTTGCATGGTAGTCGGGAATATCGTGCATGACCTTGGCGCGCCGGTCGCCCCTGTGCTCGAGCCCTTCTTCGAGCAAGGCAACCATATGGACTGCAAGCGCCTCATGGATCAGGACATCGGCACCGGCGCCGAACGTCGTGACATTGCTGTCCTTTTTCGTATCGCCGCTGAAGACAATGGAACGCCCCTTGTAGTCGACCCTGTATCCATAGGCAGGGTCCACCGGCTCGTGCGAGACGCGGAAGGCGGTGATCTTCACGCCATCTTCGTCGAAGACGGTGACGCCCGTGTCGCGGTCGGGAACATCGACGACGATCGGCAGGTAATTGGCACCTTCCTCGGCAAAGAACTCAAGGCCGTGGTGGGCGATCCGGTAGCCGTCATCGAGCGAATAGGCGATGTCGAAACCCTGCGCGATCCGCTCGATGCCGGGCGGACCGTAAAGGGCGAGCGCCTCGCGGCGCCCCGCCGCCCAGCTATTGAGCGCGATGTCGGGAATGCCGCTGATGTGGTCGGAGTGGAAATGAGTGATGAGGACGCCGCTGAGGCCGCCGACCGGCAGCTGGAAGCGCGCGAGCCTGTCCCAGCCGCCAAGCCCGGAGTCGATGAGAAAGACCTTCCTGCCCGCATAGACGATGGCGCAGGACTGGGCCCGCTCCGGATCCGGCATCGGCGAACCCGTTCCGCAAAGAACGACATGAAGCGCATCCTCGTTCAGCACGGCGTCGAAGGAGCCCATATTGGAGGCGACGACGCGCCTCATCACCGCGTCCTGTGCCGAAGGCGAGAACCAGACGATGCCGAGACCAATGACCGCAGCCACCATCAGCAGACCGATACTGGCCGCCACCACGCGCTTCATCTGTAAGCCTCCCTGCCGACATCGCTAATGCAAAACATTAAATAAGCCTCCCCGCACTCGCAATCAAGGCATTATTGACACTTTATGTGCCAATAAAAAAGGCGGGCCGAAGGCCCGCCTTTCGTCCCGGCTAGATACCGGATTATTTTTTCTTCGCGGCAGCCTTGGCCTTCGCGGCCTTGCCCTTGCCGACGGCGGGGTCGATCTTCTTGCAGGCATCGACCAGGCCCTTCACGGCGTTGACCGAGTTCATGAACTGCTTCTTTTCGGAAGCGTTCAGATCGATCTCGACGATGCGCTCGACGCCGCCCGCACCGATCACGACCGGCACGCCGACATACATGTCCTTCACGCCATACTCGCCGTTGATATAGGCCGCGCAGGGCATCACGCGCTTCTGGTCCTTCAGATAGGCTTCCGCCATCGCGATACCCGAAGCGGCGGGCGCATAGAAGGCGGAGCCGGTCTTCAACAGGCCGACGATCTCCGCACCGCCATCGCGCGTGCGCTGGATGATCTTGTCGAGCTTTTCCTTTGTCGTCCAACCCATCTTGATGAGGTCGGGGAGAGGAATACCGGCAACCGTCGAGTAGCGCGGCAGCGGCACCATCGTGTCGCCATGGCCACCCAGCACGAAGGCCGTGACGTCCTCGACCGACACCCCGAATTCCTCGGCGAGGAAAAGACGGAAGCGGCCGCTATCGAGCACGCCCGCCATGCCGACGACCTTGTTGTGCGGCAGGCCGGAGAACTGGCGCAGCGCCCAGACCATCGCATCGAGCGGGTTGGTGATGCAGACGACGAAAGCATTCGGGGCATATTTCGCGATGCCCTCACCGACCTGGCGCATCACCTTGAGGTTGATGCCGAGAAGATCGTCGCGGCTCATGCCCGGCTTGCGCGGCACGCCGGCCGTCACGATAACGACATCGGCACCCTTGATGCCCTTGTAGTCATTCGCGCCGGAAAGAGCGGCATTGTAGCCCTCGACGGGGCCCGCCTGTGCGAGATCAAGCGCCTTGCCCTGCGGCAGGCCTTCCGCGATGTCGAAAATGACGACGTCGCCAAGCTCCTTGAGCCCCGCGAGAAGAGCCAGCGTGCCGCCGATCTGGCCGCCGCCGATAAGTGCGATTTTCTTGCGCGCCATGGTGTTGAAGCCTCCGATATGCGTGCGCCGTGGTTAATCTCGCAGCCTAGTAGCGTGAATCCGCGCGTTCCGCAACGGAGGCATGGGAAAGACCGCACCTTGAGAGGTCCGGATTTTAACCATGAATGCCGTCTCGCGTTGACACATAAGGCCTTCCGGCCGCATGATTTTTACTCAACGTAAAGGTTGACCCGCGATGCTCACGGGGCACGCAGCGCGGGCGGCGCAGGATCCGGGGGGACCGCGCCAGGTCCGGGACGGCGTGAAGCTTGCACCCGTTCAGGACCGTTTAGTTGGGGGCGTGCGTTATGACGCTGAATATCAGTCGCTGCATTTTCGGAAAAGCATCGCGCACGGTCCGCCTTGCGGCGATCGGCCTTGGCATTCTCAGCCTTT
This sequence comes from Parvibaculum sp., assembly GCA_020062605.1. Lineage (GTDB taxonomy): Bacteria > Pseudomonadota > Alphaproteobacteria > Parvibaculales > Parvibaculaceae > Parvibaculum. The sequence goes on from JAGUWA010000433.1 coordinate 4,063, forward strand.
CGGGTTGCGCGGCGCCTGCCATCGGCGCGCTCACCATCGGCGAGGTGCTGACGATAGCCGGCATTTCCTCCACCATCATGACGGGCCGGGATCTCGGCGAGCATGCGCTTTCGGCCCTGACCGGCAAGGACTGCCGCTTTCTCGAGGCCGCGCTCCGCGAGGGCCGCTCCTTCTGCGAAGAACGCAACTCCGTCGCGACGAAGGACGATTTCGGCGGCCTTGTTGCCCTCTTCAGGAACGATGATGGCGATGTGAAGGAAACGACGGTCGCCGCCGCCGATCTCGATCCGCTGGCGCTCGGCTTCGTGCCGGTGGACCGACGCGCGGCTCACGAATTCTCGCTCGAAATCGCGCGGGAGGCGTCGCGCCAGGCGCCGAAGGAAACGATCTCCTTCGGGATGATGTCGGCAACCTTTGGCCAGTCCTGGGACTACCGGCTCGACATGGCACCCGATGCCTCGACACGCCGGCTTGCCGATGCGTCTTCCGCAGCCGAGGCGCCCGCGACGGCGCTCGGTCTCCGTCCCGCGCATTCGCCCTATATGGGGCTCTGATCGGGCGGAAACTCAATCGGCGCTTCTGAGCCCGATATAATCCGCACTCTGCATTTCCATCAGCCGCGATACGGTGCGCTCGAACTCGAACGCACCGTCACCCGTTTCGTAGAGCGCAACGGGCGGCGCTTCCGCCGAAAGAATGAGTTTCGTCTTCGCCTCGTAAAGCGCATCGACCAGCGTGACGAAACGCTTGGCCTCGTTGCGCCGTTCGGGACCCATGACCGGCACGTCGCGGAGGATGACGGTATGGAAGCACTGCGCGATCTTGAGATAGTCGGCAGCGCCGAGCGGCCGCGCGCAGAGATCGGCAAAGGAAAAACGCGCAACGCCGTGCCGCGCTTCCGGCACTTCGACGGCCCGGCCCTTGAGCGACAGCGTCATCGGCTCGCCATGAACCGCATCGGTGAGTTTCTCGAAGGCGTCGTCGAGCGCGGCGTCCGCCGCATCTCCGAGCGGCGCATGATAGACCGGCAGGCCCTTGATACGGTCGAGGCGATAATCCGTTGCGCTGTCGAGATGGAGCACGTCCATCTTCGTCTTCACGAGGTCGATGAAGGGCAGGAAGCGGTGCCGGTTGAGGCCGCCCTCGTAGAGCCCGTCCGGCGCCCGGTTCGAGGTCGCGACCACGACCACGCCACGCTCGAAGAGCTGCGAGAAGAGACGCCCGAGGATCGAGGCATCGGCAATGTCGTGAACCTGGAACTCGTCGAAGCAAAGGAGCGAGGCTTCCTTCGCGACCATGTCGGCCACCGGCGGAATGGGGTCCGATCCCTTCACCGTGCCTGCCTTCTCGCGCTGGCGCCAGTCATGGATGCGCTCGTGAACTTCCTGCATGAAGGCGTGGAAATGGACACGGCGGCGCGGGCTGATCGCAACCGTCTCGAAGAAGAGGTCCATCAGCATCGACTTGCCGCGCCCGACCCCGCCCCAGATGTAGAGGCCTTCCGGCGGTGTCACCGGCTTGCCGAAGCCGAACCGCGCGAAGGGACCGGCCTTCTGGCCCGGCCGCCACTCGGCGAGTTCGTCGGCGAGATGCTGCAGCCGTTCGGCGGCATGCGCCTGCGCGACATCCTCGGCGATCTCGCCGCGGGCAATCTTGTCGCGATAGGCGTGAAGGGGACCGGATGTCATGCGCGGCCCAGGAGAACATTGAGCGAACGCAGAGACTCGGTCATCATCGCCATCGGCCAAGATGAAGGAACATGCCAGTGCAACATCTGATCGAACTCGCCGGACAATTCGAGGAAGCCTCAAAGCGCTACGCCGCTGCGAACGGCATAACGCGAAACGACGACTGGTTCATCCTCAAACTTCAGGAGGAACTTGGCGAGCTGACACAGGTCTGGATGAAGCTGACAGATCGTGGCCGGAAGCGTGGCCTCAGCGAGGCCGAACTGCGCGAAGAACTGGCGAACGAAACCGCCGACGTGCTCGGCCACATCCTCCTCTTCGCTCAAAAGAACGGCATCGACCTTGCGCCCGCCATTGCACGCAAATGGCGCTTCGAGCCCGGTACCTAGCCGCCGGACATCGCGCGCCCGCCGTCGAGATAGAGCTCGATGGCAAGCGCCTTGTCTTCCTCCGGAAGCGCAATGCCGAAATACCTGCCGAGCACCTCCGCGATCTCGTCCGCGCTGTCGAGGACGCGCGTTTCGGCCTTGCCGTCGAGACCGCGTATCTTGAACTCGCGGTTGAAGAGCGAAAGCCACTTGCCCTCCTGCGGTCGCCCGGCGATCAGGAACTGCACGAAGATCGACGAGGGATGCGTGGAGGTGTACCAGCTCGCCACCTCGTAATCGGTGCGCCGGTGCGGCTCCAGCGTGAAGCGATAGATCGGCACCCAGCCGTCGCCGATCTTCGCCTGCAGCTCGAGCCCATCCTCATGCTTGAGTAGGTGGCGCGGCTCATGCGGCGTTTCCTGTTCGGCTCCCGTCTCGAAGCGGATCGGACCGGTCATGGTGAGGCCGCCGAACCCCACATCGGCAAGGAACGGGCCCTCCGGAAGCTCGACGCGCATCAGCATGTGCGAACGCGCGGTGTCGACCTCTTCCGGCGCCATCCAGCGGCGCGGCCGATCAGCGTGGTGACGTCGAAGCCGATGCGGGAAAAATAGGCGTCGAGGTCGAGGGTCGTGTCACCGCTCATCGCGAGGCTCCCTGCGAGAAATATCCGCTCATATGGGAATGGCGCCTCCCGAAAGAAGCGCCATTTTCGCAAATCGGTTTGGGACCAATCACTTCATGGTCGGGATGACGAAGGAGGATCCTTCCTTCACGCCGCCGGTCGGCCAGCGCGAGGTCACCGTCTTGATATGCGTCCAGAACTTCACGCCTTCCGGCCCATGCTGGTTGGTGTCGCCGAAGGCGGAGCGTTTCCAGCCACCGAACGTGTGATAGGCGAGAGGCACCGGGATCGGCACGTTGATGCCGACCATGCCCACCTGTACGCGGGAGGCGAAGCTCCGCGCCGCATCGCCGTCGCGCGTGAAGATCGCGACGCCATTGCCATACTGATGCTTCGTCGGCAGATCGGCGGCTTCCTCGAAGCTCTTCGCCCGGACGACCTGGAGCACCGGCCCGAATATCTCGTCCTTGTAGCTCTGCATGTCGGGCGTCACGTGATCGAACAGCGAACCGCCGAGGAAGAAACCGTTCTCATAGCCCTGCAGCCTGAAGCCGCGCCCGTCGACCAGCAGCTTCGCGCCTTCCTTCACGCCCATCTCGATATAGGAGCTGACCTTCTCCATATGGGCCTTGGTGACGAGGGGGCCGTAATCGCTGTCGGCCGCCGTCGAGATGCCGACTTTGAGCGCCTGCACACGCGGCACGAGCTTCTCGACGAGACGGTCCGCCGTTTCCTCGCCGACCGGCACGGCAACCGAGATCGCCATGCAGCGCTCGCCGGCCGAGCCGTAGCCCGCGCCGATGAGATCGTTCACGACCTGATCCATGTCGGCATCCGGCATGATGATGGCGTGGTTCTTCGCTCCGCCCATCGCCTGCACCCGCTTTCCATGCGCGGTGCCTGTCGCATAGACATATTGCGCGATGTCGGAGGAGCCGACAAAGCTGACCGCCTGGATCGTCGGATCGGTGAGGATCGCGTCGACCGCTTCCTTGTCACCATTGACGACGTTGAGGACGCCGGCCGGTGCGCCGGCTTCCATGAAGAGCTCCGCAAGCCGGATCGGAACCGATGGGTCCTTCTCCGACGGCTTCACGATGAAGGTATTGCCGCAGGCGATGGAGACGCCGAACATCCACATCGGAATCATGGCCGGGAAGTTGAACGGCGTGATGCCCGCGCAGACGCCGAGCGGCTGGCGCATCGAATACATGTCGATGCCGGGACCGGCTCCTTCCGTGAACTCGCCCTTCATGAGATGCGGGATGCCGCAGGCGAACTCGATGACCTCCAGGCCGCGCTGAACGTCGCCCTTCGAATCCGCGATCACCTTGCCATGCTCCGCCGACAGAAGTTCGGCAAGCTCGTCCATGTTCGCTTCGAGGAGACGCTTGAATTCGAACATGACGCGGGCGCGGCGTTGCGGATTGGTGGCCGCCCAGCCCGGGAAAGCCTTCGCAGCCACGTCGACCGCCGCGCGCA
>JAGUWA010000323.1 GCA_020062605.1 Parvibaculum sp.
AAGGCTTGCCTGCGCGCGCCTGTGACGGCTAGAGCGGCGGCGGCGACATGGCCCTTGCGCGCCGCGAGCGCCTTCATAAGTCCTTGTTCCGTCTCGTAAATCCGGAACTCGACCTCGACGTCGAGCGACCTGGCGAGACGCGTCATCATCTCGTATTCGAAGCCGGTGCGCCCCTCCACGCCCTCATAAAGGGCGGTCGGCGCCTCGCGCGTCAGCACCACGAGTTTTCCCGATTCCCTAATGTTCTCAATGCCTTGAGGAACGGGCGGCACATAGACATAGAGGTAGAGGAGCTGGTTCACGCCGAACAGCGCAAGCAGCACGGGCACGATCCAGGGAACGCGGCTGCGGCGCCAATGCGGCGCGAGACGCGCCGGCAGCGCCCGAAGGCGCTCCACCCAAGCCGCTGATATGGCTCGAAAATTTCGCAAACAGCCCGCCACACATGACCGCACCGGCAAGGAGATTAGCACAGGATCACACGCGCCGCGCCGGGGCGCGCGCGGCTCGGGGAAATCCCCCGCTGCGGGGACAAAGGCGGGCGACTGTCATCGAAATGTCATCCGACTGTCACAATGCGCAATGTTTTTGCTCCGTATACAGACTTTTACGAGATATCCCCGCTTTCCGGATTGCCGGGGCGGGAACCGGAAAACCGGGGACTTGTCCCCGCCGGGGGACAAGCAGAGGGTCACTGTCATCGAACTGTCACGAGACCGTCACAATGACGAATGCGCATTTCATCACGGATGGAGGTGGCGGGGATAATTCGCCCTGCCCTCGCCCGCGCGGAGCGGCGGCGCAGAGGCGCGGAGAAAACTTGTTGAGAATCCGCTGCGAGAGCGAGCGGCGGGTCCGAATATGGAAGCCCGCATTACGCCGAAAACGATCTTTCGCCCTTGGCGGCCGAGGTCTAGTCTCTTCCCAGGACAACGGACGGAAGCCATGAGCGATGCAGTCGGACCCGGCGACCTTGTTCTTTGCGTCAATGCCGCCCCGAACCATGTGACGGGCATGCCGGTGCCTCTACAGGCCGGAGAGACCTACCGTGTTCTCGCCGTCATGGAATTTGCCTGCCCCTGCGGGCGTTCCGATGCGCTGCTGGATGTCGGCGTCGATTTCGCGTGGTGCCAGACCCGCTTCCGCCTCCTGCCCAAACCCAAAATGGAAAGCAAACCCCGGCGCGTTTCGGCACCCAAGGAGAAGGAGAGGGTTCGGTGAACAGCGGGCAAGGGTCTTGCGGAACGGCCTAGATGCGCCAGGAGCGGACCTTTCAAGGAATGCCCCCTCGTGGCGTGTGTCACGCAGCCTTTGATGCTGAGGGCTTATTATCTCGTCTTGCGTCAATCAAGACGACGTCCGGGTTCGCATCCAAGCCGAGCTTTTTGAGGATACTCTTCACTTTCATCAGTTCAGTCGCTGTAAAGTAGATGATTGCTTTTATAGCGCGCTTCGCATCGCTGGCTGCTTGGTAAATCTCCACTTGCTTTGCAAGGTTCTGTTCAAGCTTGGTATTCTTCGCCAGCTTCATCTCAACTAAGGTTTTATCGCGACCCCGACTGATCTTGAAGTCCACCGGCCCTCGGCCATCATTGGCTTCAGCACCAGCATCAGAAGGCGTCCCGAACCACACTAGGCGATAAAGGACGTGAAGATCCTTTTCGCGTTCGATCGGCTCGCCATTGTTACCGTAGAAGAACCGGTGGCCGCCTTTGTTTTCGATGACATCCTTTAAATAGGCTAAGCGAGCGTGCGCCTCTTCGTAGGTCGTCTTTCCGATCTTGTAAAAATTTGTCTCCGCTTGCAGAATTAATTGGAGTTTCTGTAGCTGCTCGATGAACAGATATTCGATGGCGAGGACTCTTTCCTCGCTAACATCCTCCGCTTGGTCGCCACGCATCTCCTTCAGGCGGATGTAATAATCTATGATCTGCGGAAATTTCTGCATGGTCGCGACAACAGCAGCCGAGCGTTCTTTTTGCGTGGGCTTTCTCTCCTTTTTCGGTCGGCGGCGCCTTCTGGGCTCGGGAGCATCTTCCACCTTTGTCCTGCGATGTAGCTCTAGTTCAAAATAATTGAAAACAGATGCCCTGAGTTGGGCATCAGGTATGGCCTCGGGTATTTCTTCGAAGCCAGTGATCAGGTCACCACGATTGATCCAATTTTCGTCACGGGTCAGCATGTCCTTCGGGGTCAGGATCACATAGTCGCCGTTGACCCAAGGAAGCTTGTAACGGGCCCGAGACCAGCTCTGTGTCTTGTAGTTGAAGTTCGCGCGCTCGACCCATACCTCCCGCACCGCGTCGGCTGGCAAGTGGTTTGCTGCAAACTTCTCTGTATAGCGACACAGGAAGTCTTTGATCAGGTTCGTTGTGAAGTCACTGATGTTGTCGCGGCCCACTCCATCGGACACCAGACAGACCTTTTCAAGGTGGCTGCTTTCGGTGATCTTCTCCGCACCGAAGTCGGAAAAGATGACATGCAGATTAGCATGGAGATTCCTCGCGAAATCTATGCCGAGGCCAGCACCATTGTTGCCTGTTTCCGAGAAGCCTAGCCAGTTCTGCTTCACTTCCGGAAAGCAGTACCAGTTTCGCAATTGCCCATCGTTCACCCACCCCTCAGCAGCGCGATCCCGCAAGAACACCAGATATTCGATAATCTGTTCGTGAAGCGCCGCGTATTCGGGCTTTTCGCTATGGAAGAGCAGAAATGGATCAATGAACAAAGGCAGGTCGTTGACCACGGATATGTTCAGGGCCCCGTAGCCCTCGAATACAGCCTCATCGATACCAAGGTAATCACTGAGGAATGTCGCCATGCGCCCCCCGGATGCGGACGTAGATTACAGAGGGTTTCCGATTTCTCAATCAGATTGTTTTGACCGCCACGTTCTTACCCGCATTCAACGTCCAGCACCGTAATTCTCATCGGAACGTCCGCTTCGGGTCACAAGCGGAGTTTGACGGCGCGCGTTTGCGGCGGCGTGGATTGGGTCGCGGGAATGAATCCCGCGATGACACCTGTTGTTGAGCGGGCGTCACGGGCAACAGCGCGCATCGGCGAATGGAGACAGAGCGGCTTCTGGATTGCTTCGCTTCGCTCGCAATGACGACGTGTTTGGTAGAGAAAGACGTGGATGGCCCGCATGATGCGGGCCATGACGATTTGAGATGGGTGTGAAGCGGGCGAGAAAGTTTTCTCGTGAAGAGGGACGGCGCTTCTCCCTGCGCTGCGGTGCAGCTTCGGCGGACAGGGACGCGCCTTCTGGATTGCCGGGTTCCCGGCTTTCCCCCTCCGCTCCTTCGGAGCTTCGGAGGACAGGTCGCCGGGACAGGCGTGGATGGCCCGCATGACGCGGGCCGAGACGGTTTGAGGCGGGGCGACAGGTCGCACCCCCGCCCCAAACGGCTTCCAGCCGTTTGACCCTCCCCAAGGGGAGGGTGGGAAGGGAAGTTTCGAATGGCATCTTGATGACATACCGACTAGTTGGTATGTCGGAGTCTTCAAGGAGGAGACGCCATGTCCCAGACCGCCGCTAAACCCGCAAAGCCGGATGCAAGGCTGAAACTGCTGGACGCCGCCCTTTCCATCATCCGGACCAAGGGCTATTCGGCGACCACGGTGGACGAGCTCTGCGCGGCGGCGGGCGTGACCAAGGGTGCGTTCTTCCACCACTTCAAGAACAAGGACGAGCTGGGCGTGGCCGCCGCGGCGTATTGGTCGGAGACGACGGGCGCCATGTTCGCGCGCGCGCCCTATCACGATCACGCCGATCCGCTCGACCGGGTGCTCGGCTATGTCGCCTTCCGCAAATCGATGCTGAAAGGCGGCGTGGCCGAGTTCACCTGTCTCGCCGGCACCATGGTGCAGGAGACCTATGCGACCGCGCCCGCCATTCGCGAGGCCTGCGACCGCAGCATCAGCGGCCATG
>JAGUWA010000218.1 GCA_020062605.1 Parvibaculum sp.
ATCCGTCCCGAAGCGCGCATAGAGATTGTCGACGTCCGGCGTGTCCTCGGCGGAAAAGCGCATCCGCTCGCAGGTGAAGCCGAGCGGCGCCAGCCACCGTTCGAGCACGGCAAGCGCCCCCGCATCCTCCGGCGTCACGCTCGGACAGCGGATGAGTTCCTTGGCGATCTCGATCGGATCGTAGGGCGAGGCGGGTGAGGCGGGCGCGTTCATGGGCAACTTGGTACCCCGCGCCCCCGAACTCGTCAAATGACGGAAGTCAGTCCCGCAGCAGCTCGTTGATCGCCGTCTTGGCGCGGGTCTGCGCGTCGACCGTTTTCACGATCACGCAGCAATAAAGGCTGGGGGAGGGCGAGCCGTCCGGGTTCGGCTTGCCCGGCAGCGATCCCGGCACGACCACCGAATAGGGCGGCACCTTGCCGATATGGATCTCGCCCGTCGCCCGGTCGATGATCTTGGTCGAGGCGGAGATGAAGACGCCCATGGAGAGCACCGCGCCCTCGCCCACGATCACGCCTTCGACCACTTCCGAGCGCGCGCCGATGAAGCAGTTGTCCTCGATGATGACCGGGTTCGCCTGCAGCGGTTCGAGCACGCCGCCGATGCCGACGCCGCCCGACAGGTGGCAGTTCTTCCCGATCTGCGCGCAGGAGCCGACGGTGACCCATGTGTCCACCATCGTCCCCTCGTCCACATAGGCGCCGAGATTGACGAAGGAGGGCATCAGCACGACGTTCGGCGCGATATAGGCCGAGCGCCGGACGACGCAATTCGGCACGGCGCGGAAGCCGCCCGCCCGGAATTCGGCCTCGCCCCAGCCCTCGAACTTGGACGGCACCTTGTCCCACCAGTTCGTGTCCTTGCCGGGGCCGCCCGCGATCAGCCCCATGTCGTTGAGGCGGAAGGACAGCAGCACGGCCATTTTCAGCCACTGATGCACTTCCCATGTGCCATGGAACTTCTCGGCGACCCGCGCCTTGCCGCTGTCGAGCGCGTTCAATGCCTCGTTCACGGCGTCCCGCACCTCGCCCTTGGTCTGGGCGTTGATCTGGTCGCGGTTCTCGAAGGCGCGTTCGATGACGGGCTTGAGGTCGGCAAGGCTCATGGGACGGCTCTCCTGCGGGGGCGTGATAGGCCGGGGCAAGATAGCCGGGGGGGCACCCCTGTCAACCGAGCGTCACTGTCTTATGACCGCACCCGAAAGACGCCTTTTATGCTTTGAGGTGTCCGAACACATATCTGGATATGCGTTTCTGTTCGAAACCCGGAATTGGGGTAGATCGGCTCTCCCTCAATGAAGGCGCCTTTTATCGTGTCGATCTGCTGTTCACCGGCGTCTTCCCGAATCTTGTGCAGAATTCGAATAACGGCGCAGTCCAGATCGCGGCGCATCATGTCGCCGCTATTCTCGGGCAGCGCAAGATCGGCCTCTTCATGGATACTGGAAAGCTTCTTGTGCGCTTCAACAAGCGGTTCGTTGCTCGTTGAGGTTGTGAGGTCGAGGCAAAGGCCCAATTCAATGACCGCGCCTACAACGGCAGGCTTTCGGATTTTGCCTCGTCCAAGCCTCTTCAACAGCGCGGCGTATTCCAGACCGCGCTGAGGGTTGGCCTCCCAGAAATAAATTCCGGGGCCGAGCCAGTCGTACACATTTTGACTTTGGTTGAACTCGCTCCCGGCGAGAAGCTTTTCGGCAACGTCTCTGTCGCAGCCGTGGTAGCCAAGAACAAAGGAAGAGGAGAGCCTGTGCAAAGGCTACTTTTTCCTTTTCTTGGGGGTGCCTCCGTAAGCGGAGGTTAGCCGTCCCGACTTGGTGTAGATGCCAAGTTCCACCAGAGTGGCCAGCGCGGCTGTGGGATTCGCAGTCGCTTTGTCCGCGAACTTCTTCGCGTCCTTCTTGAACTTTTCGACCTCTTCCTTGGTCGAATAGGCAATTTGGGAACTGGTCATTGGCGGCTCCATTCAGACTAAAGAGCCTATAGCTTTGAGTTGTGAACCGCAACGCTCATGAACTAATTGAAAAGATTGATCTTTTCAATCCGCCGCGAGCGGCATGTCCGGTGCCTTCGGCTCGTCCTTCAGCACGCTTTCGCGCACCGGGCGCGGCTCGCCGAAGAGGTAGCCCTGTCCAAGCTCGACATCGAAGTCGAGCACGTCCACCACCTCGCGCTCATGCTCGACCTTGTCGACGATGAGCTGGATGCCGTTGCGCCGCAGAAGTTCCTTGAGGTCGGCGGCGTGAATGTCGCCGGCCGCATAGGTGCCCTCGAGCATGGTCGCGGCCGACACCTTCACGAAGCGGAAGTTGCGGTCGTGCAGCGAGCCCGCGTCGAAGCGCAGATTGGTCACCTGGTCCATCGAGAAGCGGAAGCCGAGTGCGGCCAGCGCCTCGAGGCTCGCGCGTTCCACCGGCCCCGCGCCGTTCACCGTCATCTGGCTGAACTCGAAGATGAGGTGCTGCGCGAGGTCGGTATTGTGCTGCATGTATTCGATGAACTGCGGGAAGAAGTCCTCGTCGAGCAGCGAGAAGGCGGAGATGTTGCAGAACACGCCCACCTTGCTGTTGCGCTGCGCGAGCTTGCGCACGACCTGGATGCAGCGGAAGAGCAGGATGTTGTCGACCGTCGGCATCATGCCGGCGGGTTCGGCCACGCGCATGTAGTCGCGCGGCATGATGAGCTCGCCCTTGTCGGTGCGCAGCCGCGACAGGCCTTCGTAGTAGAGCGTCTTGCGCTGTGGCAGGCTCACCACCGGCTGCAGATAGAGGTCCACGCGGTTCGTTTCGAGCGAGCGGCGGATCGTCTCCAGCAGTTCGGAATCGTTCATGTGCTCAAGCCGCTTCTCGGGCTTGGGCGGCGGCACGTCGCTTTCGGCAGCGGGGCTCTCGGCGGCGGGAAGCGCCGCTTCCGTCTCCACGGGAGCGGCAATCTCCGCCACGGCGGGCTTCGAAATCGCAGCGGTGAATTCGCGCGTCTCGGCCAGCCGCTTCACGAGGCTCTCGATCACGCGGATTTCCGAGAAGATGCGTTCCATGCGTTCCGTCGTCTCGCGCTCGAAGCGTTCTTCCAGCTCGACGATCTTGTCCGCCGCATCGTCGAGATCGCGCGAAAGTCCGGCGGCGAGGCTCGTCAGTTCCTGCAATTCCTTGCGCACGGCCTTGCGCTCGATGGTGCGCGAGATGGCGGCATGCGCCTCCGCGCCGAGCAGCGCCGCGATGAGCCCGCCAAGCGCGGCGAGTTTCGGATCGAAGCCGAAGAAATGGATGAGCCCATAGGCCAGCCCGATCGACGGGACGGCATAGAGCAAGGTCGCGGCGAAATGCTTGATCGGCAACGGCATGGCGAGGTGTTCCCCGAACGCTCGCGAGCCCTCCCCCAAATCGTCATCGAGGGCCCCGAAGAAATTCATCTGTTCTTCACCGTAAGCGGCAGCCCTTGCAAAACCGTTAACTATGTAACCCCTCACCTCCCCCTTGCGGGGAGGTCGAAAATGCGCGGAACGCGGATTTTCGGGTGGGGGTCCTACCCCCTCATCCGCGCCTGCCGCGCCAAACTCCCCCAATGCGCGGCCATCGGCGCCGACGGGCGGAAGGCCGGGTTTTCGGGGATTTTCCGGACGCGCTCATACCAGCGCGCCTCTGCCGCATCCGCCTCCCGCCAGAGG
>JAGUWA010000133.1 GCA_020062605.1 Parvibaculum sp.
ACGAGCGCAGCGAGAATCGCGGCCCAGGTGATGCGGTCCGCCGCCTTGGGCGTCATCGCCGCGATCTCGTCCCAGACGAGATAGCGGATGCCGCCGAAGAGGTGATGCAGCAGCGCCCAGGTGAAGCCGAAGAGAACGAGCTGGCCGAACCAGTGATCCGCGACCGAACGGAACGCCGCATAGGCCTCGGGGCCCGTGGCCGACGCGATCAGCCACCAGGCGACAAGCGCCGTGCCCGCATAGAGCGCGACGCCGACGATGCGATGCAGGATCGACATCGCCATGGTGATCGTGACGCGATAGATATGGAGATGCGGAGAGAGCGGCCTCTCTACGGCTTGTCGCTGTTCAGCCATCCGAAGAACCCCGTTTCGGGCAACAAGAAGAGGGCGGACCCGGACGGACCCGCGTGTGTTGTCCCGTTGTTTATCGCGCGGCGGCGCACATGGCAAATATCCTTACGGGTGGAGAGGGTACGGGGTTCAGGCACGGCCGCGCAAAGGGATTTGCGCGAAACGGGCAAGCAAAAAGCGCCCGAAAACGCTGGGGCAAAGACCTTCCCGCAAAGCGCTTTGCGTTTAACTGCGAAGCCTTCGCAACTGGCAAAAGGCATGATGAAGGCCGGTTTTCAAAGCGAGGACGGCGCGCATGAACACGCAAACGATTCCCGGCCTGCTGCCGGGCGGCGAAACGCCGCTCGAAAGGGCGACGCGGGTGCTGACGGAACAGCCCTTTTCCGTGCTGGTGGGAGCGAAGGTCGGAACGGTCGAACGCGGACGGGCGGAACTCAGCGTCGAGAACCGCCGGGCCCTCACCCAGAACAATGGTTACATCCATGGCGGCGTGATCGGCTATCTGGCCGACAATGCGTCAGGCTGCGCCGCCTCGACGGTGCTGCCGGAAGGCGCGGTGAGCCTCGTCACCTCCGAATACAAGCTGAACCTGCTGCGGCCCGCCGTGGGACGGCGCGCGATCGCACGCGGCGAGGTCGTGAAGGCGGGGCGGCGGCAATGCGTGGTCGAGACGAAAGTCACTTGCGCGGACGACGAGGGAGACGAAAAACTCGTCGCGATCTGCCTTGCGACGCTCGCCTATATCTATCCGGCGGACGCCTGAGACTCAGCCGAGCGGGGGATTTTCCGTGAGCGAGGCTGGCGGCACGCCATGGCCGATATCGAGCCAGTGCCAGACGGTCGAGCGCTCGATGCGCGAAAGGCCGGGAAGCTCGTCGAAGGGCTTCGACTCGAAATTGACGAAGATGACGATGTGGTCCGCCGTCCCGCCCGATTTCGAGATCGGCAGGATCGTATACTCGTAATTGATGGAACCGCCCTCGGCCGTGGTCGCGGGCGTGCACTGCCACAGCCCGCAAGGCTGCGCGAGACACGCCATGACGCAATCATAGGCATGCTGCCGGATCGCGGGATCGGCGAGCGTCAGATAATCGATGCCGGTGAGATCCTGACCGAAGAAATCGCGAAAGCCCGAGCCGGTGAGCCGGAAGGGAAGCGCAACCGCGCTCGGGTCCGGCTCGATGATCGCGAACCAGGGCGCGAAAGGCGCGAAGCGCCGCAGGTCGATCGCGCCGCGGGGCGGCACGTCATGGCCCGCCCGCGCGGCTTCCCATGCTTCCTCGAAGGAAATGCTCTCGGGCGACCGCATGTTCATGATGGCCCTGGAGTACGAGTGACCGTCCATCTCTGAGGAAAGCATAGTGCCCAACTCCTTGCCCGCCAAATCTCTCACCGCTCCGTAAACGAGCCCTTAAGTCAGCGGCGCGGCATCAACACCCAATAGTCGAGATCGAGAATGACGCCGTCCTCGTAGCCTTTTTCCTTCGGGCCCGGGAAATCGCCGCAAGGCCGGTCCTTCGTCGCGAAGGTGCGCAGCCGGAGCGCGCCGAGATCGTCGCGCCCCTTCATCTCCGCCTTGTCGAGCACTTCCGACCAGGCGAATACAGTGTCGCCGCCGAAGCAGGGCGCGACGTGCCGCCCGCCATTGATGGCGGCGACGAGAACGGCATTGCCGAGCCCGTTGAAGGAAAGCGCCCGGGCAAGCGAGATGACATGGCCGCCATAGATGAGGCGGCGGCCGAAGCGGCCCTTGCCTTCCGTATACTGATTGAAGTGCACCTTGGCGGTATTCTGATAGAGCCGCGTCGCCATCATGTGTTCGGCTTCCTCGATGGTGATGCCATCCACATGGTCGATCTTCTCGCCCTTTTCGTAATCGTCCCAGAGATGTGGGCTTCCAGAGGCCACCGTGTCGAAGCCCTTGAAGGACGTGCCCGCGGGCGCGACGAGATGCGCCGCGCCGACGGCGGCGGGCAGATGCGGCACATCCTCTTCCGGCGCGGGCGAGGCGGCATGGCGCTTCCTGACCATCACCCAGCGCACATAATCGAGAACGATGTCGCCCTCCTGGTTGCGGCCCGTCGAGCGGACATAGACGACGCCCGTCTCGCCGTTGGAATTCTCCTTCAGCCCGATCACCTTCGATTCGCTCGACAGCGTGTCGCCGGGAAAGACGGGCTTGAGAAAGCGGCAATCGGCATAGCCGAGATTGGCCACCGCATTGAGCGAGACGTCCGGCACCGTCTTGCCGAAGACGATGTGGAAGGCGAGCATGTCGTCGATGGGCGCCGTGGCGTAACCGGCCTTGCGCGCGACTTCCGCCGAGGACTGCAGCGAGAAGCGCGAGCCGAACAATGCCTGATAGAGCGCGACATCGCCTTCCGTGACCGTGCGCGGCGTCGCATGATGCAGCACGCGCCCGACCTTGAAGTCCTCGAAGAAGTTTCCGGCGTTGGTTTTGGTCATTTCCCGTCCTTCTTTTTCCGCCGCGCCTACCATGCGGACCACCCTCCCCCTGTGGGAGGGTCGAAATTTGTGAGCGCGAGCGAAGCAAATTTCGGGGAGGGGGTCTCCGCTCGCAGAAAACGACTCGCCCCCCCGTTTTCCTCGCTTACCCCTCCCCGGAAAATTCAGCACTCCGTTTGAATTTTCCGACCCTCCCACAGGGGGAGGGTGATCGTCATGGATGGGCTTACGGGCGCCTCTCAGGAAGCAATCGCCCTCCTTCTACCCCGCCTTTTCGAGTTCGGCGATCGCATCCGCGATGGCGACGGTGCGCCGCGCGATCTCGGCATGGAGGATTTCGACCATGCGGCCATCGACTTTCAGCACGCCCTTGCCCTTGTTCTCGGGCAGTTCGAAAGCCTCGATGGTCTTGCGCGCAAAGGCGACTGTCTCCGGATCGGGCGAGAAGATGGTGTTGCAGGGGCCGACCTGGGAGGGATGGATGAGCGTCTTGCCATCGAAGCCCATGTCGCGGCCCTGCTCGCAGATATAGGCAAAACCCTGCTCGTTCTTGATGTCGTTATAGACGCCGTCGAGGATGACGAGCCCATAGGCGCGCGCCGCGATGAGCGCGAGGCCGAGCGAGGCGAGCATGGGCACGCGGTCCGGCGTATGCGCGGCGCGAAGCTCCTTGGCGATATCGTTGGTGCCCATGACCCAGACCGACATGCGGCTGCCCGGCTCGCGCGCCTTGGCGGCGATCGCCTGGATGTTGAGCATGGCAAGCGGCGTCTCGATCATGCACCAGAGCTGGATATCGCCCCTGGCGCCCGCTTCGGAGAGCGCATGCTCGGCGCGCTCGACATCGGCGGCGGAATTGATCTTCGGGACGAGAATGGCATCCGGTCCGGCGGCGACGGTGGCCTCGATATCGGCCATGCCCCAGGGCGTGTCGAGCCCGTTCACCCGAATGGCGATTTCGCGCTTGCCATAACCGCCCTGTTTCACGGCGGCGCAGACCTGGGCGCGCGCCTCTTCCTTGGCGTCGGGCGCGACCGCATCTTCAAGATCGAGGATCAACGCATCCGCGGGGATTTCCCTCGCCTTTTCAAGCGCACGGGCGTTCGACCCCGGCATGTAGAGGACGCTGCGGCGCGGGCGTGCGGCAAGTTCGGCCATGAAGGGTCTCCATTTCGCGAGGAATTGCGGGGGGGACACTATAAAGCCCGGCGCCGCCTGTGAAGCGGCAATGTGACATGGAACGAAGCCCGAGGAGTCTGGCCGCTGAGTTTGCTCTGGGGACCACCCTCCCACAGGGGGAGGGTGATCCAGAAAGCAAGCGCCTCGCACCAGAAAGAAAGGAGCGCTAGCTCGCGATCCGCTGGGGAGCCTCGAGGATACGGGTGTGCGGCATGCGGATGGTGATGGTGGTGCCGAGGCCGGGCTCGGACTCGATGACGAGCGTCGCGCCATGGAGACGGGCCAGCGCCCTTGTCAGCGGCAGGCCGAGGCCCGTGCCCTCGGTCGTGTAGATATTGCTGTCCTTGCCGATCTGGCGGAACGGTTCCAGCGCGATCGGAATGTCCTTCTTGGCCATGCCGATGCCCGTGTCGGCAACGCGAAAGGCCATGCGCCCGTCAGGCTCCATGAAGGCGGCAAGCCCGATGTTGCCGCCTTTCGGCGTGAACTTGACGGCATTCGAGACAAGATTGAGGAGGATCTGCCGGAGCGCGCGCTTGTCGCCCATGAGCAGCGGCAGCCCGTCCTCCACGGTGACCGTGAGATTGACGCCCGCCTCGTCCGAGCGGTGGCGCATCATGCGCTCGCAGCTCGCGACGACATCGAGCACGTCGAGTTCTTCCTCATAGAGTTCGTAGCGGTCGGCTTCGATCTTGGAGAGGTCGAGAATGTCGTTGATGAGGCTGAGAAGATGGCTCGACGATTTGTGGATGTCGCCGACATATTCCTTGTAGCGCTCGTTCTCCACCGGCCCGAAAAGTTCGCCGTTCATGACTTCCGAAAAGCCGATGATGGCGTTGAGCGGCGTCCGGAGCTCATGGCTCATATTGGCGAGGAACTGCGACTTCGAGGCGTTGGCGAGCTCCGCCACGTCGCGCGCGTCGCGCAACTCGTTCGCCGTCTGCTCGCGGATGCGCACCTCGCTGTTGAACTTGTCGAGCACGAGATTGTAGCGGCGCGCCATCTCGCCCGCCTCCGTGAAGGGTTCGACATGGAGCGGCTTCGAGAAGTCGCCCCGCGCCGCCTGCCCTTCCATCGCGCCCAGCACGTCGAGAAGCGCGGAGGACGCGCCATGCTCGGCGATGTTGAGGCCGACGCGCTCCGCATCGGACGAGACGCGCAGCGGCAGGAACCGGTCGATGACGAGGAGCACGACATAGGCGGTGCCGAAGGCGAAGACACCGGCGGCCGCGACACCGAGCGCCTGCACGCCGAGTTGTTCGAGGCGCGTATGCCCGCCGGGAAAGAGGGAGGGTTCGCCGAACAGAGCGACGGCAAGCGTGCCCCAGATGCCGGCGGCGAGATGAACCGGCACGGCATCGACCGCGTCGTCGATTTCGAGCCGGGCGAGAAGCGCGCTCGCGAGATAGCAGACGAGACCGCCGCCCGCGCCGATGAGGACCGCATTGCCGGTGGTGACGATGTGGCAATTGGCGGTGATGGCGACGAGGCCGGCAAGAATGCCGTTAAGCGCCGCCTGCACTTCGGGAAGCCCCTTGCGCATCCAGCTCACGCCCGTGACGGCGATGCCGCCCGCTGCCGCCGCGAGCATCGTGTGGACGAGGATGTAGGGCACGCTCGAATTGAGTGCCAGCGTGGAGCCGCCATTGAAGCCGAACCAGCCGATCCAGAGCAGGAACATGCCGAGCGTGGCCATCGGCATGTCGTGGGGCTCGATGCGCTTGCCGTTATGGCCGAAGCGGCCGATGCGGGGGCCGAGCACGAGGATCGCGGCGAGCGCGATCCAGCCGCCGATGCTGTGGACGACGGTCGAGCCGGCGAAATCGACGAAGC
>JAGUWA010000278.1 GCA_020062605.1 Parvibaculum sp.
CGTCCCGCCGTGCTCATGGATTGGCCCGCAGGACCCGACGCGCCGGTCAGCGGCACTCACGCCGCCTACAGCCGCATCGCGCATCTCGCCGAGGACGTCCGGCCCTTCGTCGCCGTCGGCGAGCATCTGCGCGGGCTCGGCCTTTCCGCGCCGGAAATCTATGCGCGCGATCTCGGGCAGGGGTTGCTGCTGCTCGAAGATCTCGGCGATCACGTTTACGGCGCGCTGATTGAGAAGGGCGAGGGGCCTTCCGGCGAAACGCTGGACGAGCTTTATCGCGCGGGCATCGAAACCCTGCTGCGCCTGCAATCCGTGCCCGCGCCGCGTGTGCTTTCCGTCGGCGATGGCGGCGCGGAACACATCGTCCCGCGCTTCGACGACAGCGTCTTCCGTGCCGAACTCGATGTCTTTCTCGACTGGTATTTTCCGGTCGTGCTCGGCCGCGAGGCCTCACCCGCCCTGCGCGAGGAATATCACGGTCTCTGGACGTCGCTCCGCGCCCATGTGGACGCGGGCGTCGAAACGCTCTTCCTGCGCGATTATCACTCGCCCAACATGCTCTGGCTTGGAAGCTGCGTAGGCGCCGCGCGCGTCGGGCTCATCGACTACCAGGATGCGCTGATCGGCAATCGTGCCTACGACGTTGTTTCCTTCCTTCAGGATGCGCGCCGCGACGTGCCCGTCGAACGCGAACGGGCGATGCTCGCGCTTTATGTCGAACACGCGAAGGCGGAGCTTTCCCGTTTCGACGAAGAGGAATTCCGCGCGTCCTATGCCGTCCTCGGCGCGGAGCGGGCATTGCGCCTTATCGGTCTCTGGCCCCGTCTCCTCAAGCGTGACGGCAAACCGCAATACATGGCGCACATGCCACGCACCATGGATTATCTCTCGCGTAACCTCGCGCATCCCGCATTGGCGCCGCTGCGAGCCTGGCTCGACGCGCATCTGCCGGACAGGGCATGACGTCATGAAGATCAAACGCGCAATGGTCATGGCGGCGGGGAAGGGCACGCGCATGCGGCCGCTGACGGACACCATGCCGAAGCCGCTCGTGCCTTTCGCGGGAAAGCCGCTCATCGATCATGTGCTCGACCGTCTCGACGAAGCGGGCATCGAGGAGGCGGTGGTGAACGTCCACCACTTCGCGGACATGCTGGAAGCGCATCTCGCGGCGCGCCGGCGCGGTCCGCGCATCGTTCTTTCGGACGAGCGCGCCGAATTGCTCGACACCGGCGGCGGCACGAAGAAGGCTTTGGCCCTTCTCGGCGACGACCCCATCGTCACCTTCAATTCCGATTCCGTCTGGGTCGAGGGGCTCGGCTCCAACCTCCGCGACCTCATCGACGCCTTCGATCCGGAGCGAATGGATGCGCTGCTGATGATCGCGGACGCCGCCCGCACCATTGGCTATGTCGGCCGCGGCGACTTCACCATGGACCCCATGGGCGCGCTCGCCCGCCGCGTTCCCGCCACCACGGCGCCCTTCGTCTTCGCCGGCGTCCAGGTGGTCTCTCCCGCGCTCTTCGCGGAGGGGCCCGACGGCCCCTTCTCGACCAACCTCATCTGGGACCGGCTGATCGAAAAAGGCCGCCTTTTCGGCCATCGCATGACGGGCGTCTGGATGCATGTCGGCGCGCCGGACGATCTTGCCGAAGCGGAAGCCTTCCTGAGGGATTTGTGATCCCAATTCCGGTCCCGCTCGCGCTACCATGGCGTCCATGAAGGCCGATTCCCTGACACTCTTCACGATGCCGCCCGGCACGCCGTTTCTCGAACGGCTGGCACAGGCGCTCGTCGCCGATTCGTCTCTTGGCGGGCGCTTTCCGGGTGCGCCGGCTCTTGCCGATTTCACGATCCTGCTGCCTACTCGCCGCGCCGTGCGTGCACTTGGCGATGCTTTCCTGCGTGCAGGCGGCGGTGCCGCGATGGTGCTTCCCTCGATCCGCGCGCTGGGCGATGTCGACGAGGAGGAGCTCGTGCTCGATCCGGGGGGGCTCGGTGTCGAGGCGCTCGACCTGCCGCCGGCGATGCCTGCTCTCGAACGCCAGTTGCGCCTTGCGCGCATGATCGCCGCGGAAGGTGGCGAGGACGAGGTGCGCGCGCTTGCGCTCGCCGCCGATCTCGGCCGCTTCCTCGACATGGTGCTCACAGAGGGTGCAGATCTCACGCAGCTCGCCGCGCTCGTGCCGCAGGAATTCGCGGATCACTGGCAGATCACGCTCGACTTCCTGAAGGTGCTGACCGCGCGCTGGCCGGAAGAACTTGAGCGGCTCGGGTTTATGGAACAGGCGGAGCGCCGCAACAATCTCCTTCGCGCGCAGGCAGCCGTGTGGCGAGAAGCACCGCCTGCAGGGCCCGTCATCGCGGCGGGATCGACCGGTTCTATCCCTGCCACCGCCGAACTCCTTCATGTCGTTGCGCATCTGCCTCGCGGCGCTGTCGTGCTGCCGGGTCTCGATCTCGATCTCGACGAGGAGAGCTGGAACGCGATCGGAGATCCCGCCACGGCCTCCCACCCGCAATACGGCATGAAGAAAC
>JAGUWA010000084.1 GCA_020062605.1 Parvibaculum sp.
GCGCCGCCGCGTCGAGATCGCGCGCGCGCTCGCGACGCAGCCTTCCTTCATGCTGCTCGACGAACCCTTTGCCGGCATCGATCCGATCGCGATCGGCGACATCCGCGATCTCGTCGCTCATCTCAAGGATCGCGGTATCGGCGTGCTCATCACCGACCACAACGTGCGCGAGACGCTCGAACTCATCGACCACGCCGTCATCATTCATGACGGTACGGTGCTGATGGAGGGCGATCCCTCCGACATCGTCGGCAACGAGGATGTGCGGCGGCTCTATCTCGGCGAACGGTTCAGCCTGTAGTGAGTGAGTGTAGGGGGCTGACAGAGGCATGGCACTAGCACCGAGACTCGAGCTTCGCCAGGGGCAATCCCTGGTCATGACCCCACAGCTCCAGCAGGCGATCAAACTGCTGCAACTGTCGAATCTCGAACTTGCCGAATATGTCGAGCAGGAACTCGAGCGCAATCCGCTGCTCGAACCCGGCACCGCCGAGCCCGCCGAACGCGCGGAAGAGCGCGACGCCCATGAGGGCGAACGCGAACAGGTCATCTCCGCCGAAACCTCGCTCACGCTCAGCGAGGACGGGCCGCTGCCCGGCCGCGACGGCGACCTCGATACCGACTATGACAATGTCTATGCCGATGAAAGCCGCAGCGACACGCAGAACGACGCGGCAGCGGCAACGCCTGGACAGACCACGTCGGACTGGCAGAGCGTTCGCGGCAGCGGTGGCGCGGGCTCCGACGGCGAATTCAGCCTCGAAGCAACGCTCACGCGCGAGGCGACACTTACCGAGCATCTCACCGAACAGATGAACATGGCGCTCAAGACGCCGGGCGACCGCATGATCGGCGCTTACCTCATCGACCAGGTGAACGAGGCCGGCTACATCGTCGCGGATATGGCCGAGGTTGCCGAACGTCTGGGTACGGATATCGAGGATGTCGAGGCCGTGCTGCAGGCGCTGCAGACCTTCGAGCCGACCGGCGTTTGCGCGCGCAACCTGAAGGAATGCCTGGCGCTGCAACTTGCCGAACGCGACCGGCTCGATCCCACCATGCAGCTCTTTCTCGACCATCTCGAGCTTTTCGCCAGGCGCGACTTCGACCAGCTCATGAAGATCACCGGCGCCGACCGCGAAGACATCGCCTGCATGGTCGAGGACATCCGCCTGTGCAACCCGAAGCCGGGCCTCGCCTTTGGCGGTGAGCCGGTGGTGCCCGTCGTGCCGGATGTTTTCGTTCGCGCGCGCGCCGATGGCAGTTGGGCCGTCGAAATCAATTCCGAAACGCTGCCGCGCGTGCTCGTCAACCAGCAGTACTACGCGGAAGTCTCGAAGCTTTCCGGCGATGCAAACGCCAAGGCCTATATTTCGGAATGCCTCAACAATGCGAACTGGCTGGTGAAGAGCCTCGACCAGCGCGCCCGCACCATCCTGAAGGTCGCTTCCGAAATCGTGCGCCAGCAGGACGCCTTCCTCGTGCACGGCATCCAGCATCTGAAGCCGCTCAATCTCAAGACGATCGCCGAGGCGATCTCGATGCACGAGTCGACGGTCAGCCGCGTCACCGCGAACAAGTACATCGCGACGCCGCGCGGCATCTTCGAGATGAAGTATTTCTTCACTTCCGCCATTGCCTCGTCCGAAGGCGGCGCGGCGCATTCGGCCGAAGCCGTGCGCCACCGCATCAAGGAGCTGATCGATGTCGAGCGGCCCGACGCGGTTCTCTCGGACGACAACATTGTCGACATCCTGAAGGGCCAGGGCGTGGACATCGCGCGGCGCACGGTCGCCAAGTACCGGGAAGCACTCAATATTCCCTCTTCCGTGCAGCGCAGGCGCGAGAAGAAGGCCTACGCCTGAGTCTTGCCGGGCCCCTTTTCCGGGCCCTGCTTGCGACCTATATCTCATTGAAAGATAAGGGCTTTAACGCTTTCTCAGGCATGCGGTTGACACCCATGATAGGGCCAACTAGTTTCCACGCGCTCAAACGCCCCCGGGGCTCTTGTACCCGGTGGTGAGGCGGTGGGTTGGGCCGCTCCGGCGGCGTGTACAATGGCAAATTCGAACGCCCATATTCGACGTAGAGTATGGGCTGCGTTGAAAATGCGGTCGTCCCGCGAGCGGGACGAAAGTCAGGCCGAACCGTTTCGGCAACCGTCTATTGTAGCGTAGTGGGCCCAGGAAGGTCTTTCATGCAAGTTCAGGTAAGCGGTCATCATCTCGACGTGGGAGATGCACTCCGCAGCCACGCGGTCGAACGTCTCGAGGCCGCCATCACGAAGTATTTCGACCGGCCCGTGGACGGCACGGTCACGTTCACCAAGCAGGGCTACGAGTTCCGCGCCGATTGTTCGGCGCATCTGAGCTCGGGCCTGCGCGTCAATGCGCAGGGCATTGCGACGGAGGTCTATGCCTCCTTCGATGCCGCGCTGGAGCGGCTTGAAAAGCGCCTGCGCCGTTACAAGCGCCGGCTGAAGAATCACAA
>JAGUWA010000273.1 GCA_020062605.1 Parvibaculum sp.
GTGACTTCGCCGCTCTCGAGCGAAAGCAACGCGTCCGATCCCAGCGCCATCAAGGCAGCGACGATGAAAAGAAATCCAAGCAGCCTGAAAACGACCATGGCACGAGCCCCCCAGCCCCAACGCAGTGATTAAGAAACGAACGCCGGAACGGTAGCCGGATCGAGTGTGCCAAACAAGCACAGTTGTAAAAACTCGGCTGGCGGATCAATGGCCTAGCCCTGCTTTCTCCGGTTGATTCAAGGCTTTTGTCGCGTATAGTGCCGCCGCGTTCGCCTGCTGAGCAGGCGGTCCGGAGGGGTGGCCGAGTGGCTGAAGGCGCACGCTTGGAAAGCGTGTATGCGGGAAACCGTATCGAGGGTTCGAATCCCTCTCCCTCCGCCAGCCGATTTTTCTTTTTTGATCAATGAGTTATCGGAAGGTAACCTGCGCCGTCCCAGCGCAGCGCGTCTAGACCATGTCTGTCCGGCATCGCAGATGGCGGGCGCGGTCGCAAGCGGCTGTCTTCGCTGCGGCAGATTTGATACAGCCCCTTTTCTAAACATGGTTAATGCGGATTGAATTCGCGGATCGGACGTATCCGAGGAGAAGAGATCAGTTTGTCCGGGCGACCTGAGAGGCGCGGCGGGGTTTCAGATAGGCGGTGTCGGTGAAGGTCACCTGTTCCGTCACGGTCTTGCTGATCGGAGAGGAATACTGGTAGGTGACCTCTGCCATGATGACGCTCGTGCCGGGGCTGGTGAGTCCGGCCGGAAGGGCCACCGTAGCTCCGACCGCAAGGGCGGTCCCCTGATAGCTGTCGCTCCATGCGACCTTGTTCACGCCGCCCGAATCGGCGACCACGCTCGAGATGCGGATCGATAGCGGCGTGGTGCTGAAGGGTCTGAGAATGGCGGAACTCGCAGCGAAAATATCGCTCATGTCGGAATTGCTGACCGAGATCGCTTGCGCCGTGATGTCGGCCGCAGAATAGGCGACGGATGTCACGCGCCGGTTCGCCGTCAACATGTGCGACGTCTCTATCGCGCCGAAATAAAAGGCGATCATCAGCGGAAAGATGAGCGCGAATTCGACGGCGGCGAGGCCGGCGCAGTCGATGAAAAACCGCTGAAGTCCTTCGACATTGCGCTTGATGCGTTTGAAGCCCGGTTTTGGTGCGAACATCGGTCGACCCTCAACTCGTCGGCAGAATGTTGCCGAAGGGCTCGTTACGGAATGCAACGGCCGAGGCGATCAACCGCCCGCCACCTTCGAGATTCGAGAGGCCGACCATGCCGGGGCTGACGATGCCGTAGGAATAGTAGACATTCACAAGCACGATATCGCCCGCGGTGCCGGGCTGAAAAACGGTGGTGTCGACGATGTTTCCGTCCGCGTCGACCAGCGGCGGATAGGACAAGCTGCCGAAAGACGTGAAATTCCGGACATCGATGCGAAGGTTCGCCTGACAGTCGCTGATCAGCGACAGTTCACCGCAGATATAATCCTTGAACTGAGCTTCGCTCATGCCGCTCGACTGGACCTGGCCGGTGCGGATCAGACGCCCGGCTTCCGCGACTACGCTGTCGAGATTTGCGGTGGCAAAATAGAGGATGCTGACCTCTATCATGGCGTAGAGAAGCGCGAAAAAGGGGGCACCCAGCAAGGCGAACTCCACCGCCGTCGCGCCGCTGTCGGCACGGGTGAAGCGGCTCCAGCGGTATCGCGGGAGATGCGCTCGACGGGCCGGTCCTCGATGTTGCTTGCTCATGGGTTACCTCGCGCCGGAAACGCCGCTCTGGCGCAACCTTCTTGATACCGCTTTGTGCCTTACCAAAAGGTAACCGCCGATCTTTCGTGCAGGCCCGATTCATTCCTTCTTAACGGGCGCCACATAAAACGAGTGGGTACGTATTTTGCCGCGCCGGGCGCGAGCCCTGTCCGGCATCCAAGGGCGGATAATGTCCATGAGGTCCCTTAAAGCTCTGTTTCGCCGATTCCGGACCGACCGTCGCGGCAACTTCGCCACGATCTTTGCGCTTTCAGCCATCCCGCTTGTTATCGCGGCGGGTGCGGCGATCGATATTTCCCGAGCCTATATCGTTGAAAACAGGCTGAAGTCGGCGCTTGACGCTGCGGCGCTTGCCGTCGGTGGTGCGACCGGCAAGACGCAGGCGCAGCTTGAGGAAATCGCACAGGCCTATTTCGATGCGAATTATCCGGCTGGGAAACTGGGCGTTCCGGGCGCCGTCACGGTCGTTCAGAGCGGAAGCGACGTGATGCTGACCGCCAGCGCCGAACTGCCAACCTCCCTCATGGGGATCGTCGGCATCGATACGCTCGACGTCGGTGCCTCGTCGCAGGTAACGCGGCAGGG
The DNA here is from genome assembly GCA_020062605.1 of Parvibaculum sp. GTDB lineage: Bacteria > Pseudomonadota > Alphaproteobacteria > Parvibaculales > Parvibaculaceae > Parvibaculum. Next base: position 2,354 of record JAGUWA010000273.1, read on the forward strand.
GCGGAAGCTCGAACTTGCGCTGGTCCTCGATGTGACGGGCTCTATGAGCAGCGGCGGACGAATGACCGCGCTCAAGGACGCATCCAAGTTGCTGCTCCAGATCCTTGAAGATTCCGGAGCTCCCGCGGGCGAGATCAAGGTGTCGGTCGTTCCTTTCGACACGGCCATCAATGTCGGAAAGAGCAACAAGAACGCGTCGTGGCTTAAATGGACTTATGAGGCAAGAGACCCGTATTCGCGGTGGGGCGGCCTGAAGACGGTGACGGTCAAGAGCAACAAATGGAAAGGTTGCATCATCGACCGGGACCAGGACTACGATACGGAGAACACAACTCCGACGTCGAGCGACGCCACCAAATATCCCGCCGACGGCGACAGCTGCAACATCCCTGAAATCCTGCCGTTGACGGAGAACTGGACAACGCTGAATTCCAAGATCAACGAGCTGGACCCGAACGGGAATACCAACACCACGATCGGTCTTGCCTGGGGATGGAACATGCTGACGCCGGGGCATCCCCTGTCGACGGCGGCAGCGTCTGCCGACGATCTCGACAAGGTGATCGTGTTCCTCACCGACGGTCAGAACACCGAGAACCGGTGGACGAGGTCGGGCGGCTCCATCGACAACAGGACCGAAAAGGTCTGCGACAACATGAGAACGGCGGGTATCAAGGTCTATACGATCCGCACCATCCAGGGAAACGCGACGCTCCTGCGAAACTGTGCCACTGAGCCTGAGATGTATTTCGACGTTACGCAGACGAGCCAGCTCACGGAGGTGTTTACGTCCATCGCCATGGCTCTCTCGAACCTGCGCATCAGCCGCTAGCGGGATTAGTTGCCGGAAAAGGAAGGGCCACCCTTCCGGGCGGCCTTTTTTAATGCAGGAAAAGTTGGAGCATCATTCCTCGGACGGTGCCGCCAGGCCCGGATTTCCCTGGGCCGCGCCGAGGCCGGTGCTCATCGCGTCGGCCACCTGCTTCATGATGGCGTCGAAGTTGTCCGGATTGTCGCCGACGGACGGAATGCGCTCGCAGCGGGGCGTGCAGTTGTAGGAGAGCTGCCCGGTACCACGCGTCAGCGTGACGGTGGATGCACCCTGCGCGATCACGCTCACATCGAGGTTGAGGATGGCATTTCCTTCGCCATCGGTGGCGACGAGATTGGTGGTCCCGAAGCTGCGACCCATCACATAGACAAGCTTTGAGCCCTCGACGCTCACATCCGCGATTGCCGGATTGCCGACCATGATCGTGGAGATCGGCTTCGTCAGGTGGAGGGCCTTGGATTGGTTCAGCTCCACCATGAAAGTCTCGGCCTGTGCGGCGCCCGCAATGAGAGCCGCGCAACTTGCACCGAGAGCCGCGGCGATGACGCGGCGCATAGCGGTCTTCTTTGTCCGGTAAGCACGCATATTCCTGCTGCCTTCCTTGGGGCATGGATGGGGGCGCGAAAAGCGCCGATTGCCCTCAACACTAGGTCCAAGGAGTAAAGGATATGTTGACCGTAAAGGGTGCGCAGGAATTTAACGGGAGATTAAACGCCCTCGCCTAGGCTCTCTCGTCGGTCGCCGAGGGAGTAGAAGACAGATGGAACAAGGGGTGCAAGCCGGACGGGATGTCGCGCCCGATCACACGCGGTCCCTCGCCGGTATCCACATTCTCTCCTCGCTGCACCAGCGTGAACTCGCCCTTCTCGCTGTCGAGTGCGAATGGCGGACCGTTTCCCGCAATGACATCATCGTCAACCTTGCCCAGGGCGGCGGCATGAACGGCGTGGTCTTCGTTGTCGAAGGCTCGGTCCGCCTCGCGCGCAGCCTGGGTGGCGCGGGCCGCATTGCCTATACCGATATCGGCACCGGCGGGCAGTTTGGAGAAATGGCCGCCTTCGGCGTAACCGAAGCCGATCTCACGGCCGTTGCGCGGGAAGATGGACTGATCGCCACCTTGTCCGAAAGCCGTTTCCTCGAACTTCTCTCCCGCGAAGAGTCGGTGTCGCGGGCGCTCCTCTGCCAGTATGCCCGTCTTCTGCGCGAAAGGGAGACAGGGA
>JAGUWA010000153.1 GCA_020062605.1 Parvibaculum sp.
CCTCCGACAGCGCCTCGCGCAATCGCCAGAAGTCGCCGCGCTGCGTTTCCGACTGCGCGATGGCGGCGTCCGTCACGAGTTTGGTGTCGAGCCCTTCGGCGAGCGCCATCTCCATCGTCTCGTCGAGCTTCGCCATTTCCGTTCCGGCCGTCATCTCGATCAGCACATACCAGGGCGAAATGTCCGGCAGCGGATCGCTCGCACCTTCAAGGTGGCGCGTCACGAACTCGATGCCGATGCGCGGCACCAGTTCGAACGTCGTGACCTGCCCGCCGGAAAGATCGTCGGCGATGCGCAGCAGCTTCACCGCCGCGTCCACGTCCGGCACGGCGGCGAAAGCGGTCGAGACGGCGCGCGGGCGCGGGAAGAGCTTCAGCACCGCGCCGGTGATGATCCCGAGCGTGCCTTCCGACCCCATGAAGAGGTGGCGAAGATCGTAGCCCGTATTGTCTTTCCTGAGACCCGTCAGTCCGTTCCAGATGTCGCCATTCGCCAGCACGACTTCGAGCCCGAGCACGAGGTCGCGCGCGTTGCCGTAGCGCAGCACCTGCGTGCCGCCCGCATTGGTCGCGAGATTGCCACCGATCTGGCACGAACCTTCCGAAGCGAGGCTGAGCGGAAAGAGCCGGTCGGCTTCCGCCGCCGCGTCCTGTGCGGCGGCGAGCGTCACCCCCGCATCCACCGTCAGCGTGTTGTTCTCCGCATCGAGCGCGCGCACGCGGTTCATGCGCGAAAGCGACAGCACGATCTCCTCGCCCGTGCCGTCCGGCATCTGCCCACCGACAAGCCCCGTGTTCCCGCCCTGCGGCACGACATGCAACCCCGCCTCATGCGCGAGCTTCATCACCGCCGAAACTTCTTCCGTCGTCGCCGGCTTCAGCACCGCTGCCGCCTTGCCCTTGTAGAGCTCCCGCCGCTCGACAAGGTAAGGCGCCATGTCGGCTTCATCGGTGACAAAGCCCTTCTCGCCGACGATCTCCTTCAGCCGCTGCAATGTCTCTGATGTGGGTTTCATGGCAGCGCCGAATCCAGAAAATTCAGTGTCATCCCGGCGAAAGCCGGGACCCATTGGCCTATCGATTCAGGGACTCGGTCAGATCGTTCCACTCTGGATTTGCCTTCTCGATCAATTGCACCTTCCAGGCGCGCTTCCATTCCTTGATCGCCTTCTCGCGCTGGATGGCTTCTTCTATATCATCATGAGTTTCCGCATAGACGAGCATACGGACGCGATACTTCTTCGTGAAGCCGGATGCCGAGCCGCTGCGATGTTCGTCCACGCGCTTCGCAATATCATTCGTCACGCCTGTATAGAGTGTTCCATGTTTGCGACTTGCAAGGATGTAGACGAAATAGCTCATCTGGGCGCGTCATAAACTCGCTTGTGGCTGGAACTATAGTTAAAAACAAAATGTCATCCCGGCGAAAGCCGGGGCCCACTCGCAAATCGGCTTGCCGTAGGTTTCGACAAGGGGCAGTGCCGTGCAGCGGCGAGGCGACAAAAACTCTTGCTGAGGGAACCAATGGGTCCGGCTTCCGCCGGGATGACACCTGTATTTTAGGCTCACGCGGCGGCAAACGCGAAGCGTCAATGGTCCTTCTTTTCTCCGCGCATCCTCACTCCACTCTTCGATGCGCCCTGGCGCCCGTGTGCAGGTAAAGCGCGCGGCCTTGGGCATCCGCCTCGAGGAAGTGATAGGTCGCGGGCCGCGTATAGCCCGGCATCGTGCCCACGAACAAGGTCTCGCTCACGGCGCGAAGCGCCACCGCATAGGCCCCCTGCAGCGCCGTGAAGTCCGGGGCAGGACGATGCACTGCGACGAGCATGCCGTCCTTCAGCGTCACCTCCACCGTCCCGCTTGCCTTGCCATAAGTGCCGGTGAGCCGCGACACGTCGGGCATGCCCTGCATCGCGGGCGCGGGCGGTTCCGGCGGCGCAATTCCGGCGGCCTCCGAAAAGATCGCCGCCAGCATCTCGTCGGCAAGTCCCTTGCCATTGCCGCCATTCGTCAGCAGCGCCACCGCCGTCTCGCTCTCCGTGTGATAGCGCAGCCACGCCGCCTGCCCGATGGTTCCGCCGTCATGGCCGAACACCTCGTAATGTCCGTCGTTGTTCCAGTCCCAGAGAAAGCTGCCAAGCCCGATGGCGTCGATGTTCATGCCCGCCGGGCAGGTAACGCTGCGCAGATGCATCCGGTGCACGCTGTCCGCGCTGAGTATCGGTGTGCCGTTCGCCGCCACGCCGTCATTCATCATCATGCGCGCGAAGGAGATGACGTCGCGGGCTTTCGCCATCGGCATCGAGCCCGCCGGCGCGTTCGACTGCGCCAGATAGGCAATCGGCGTCACGGCAAGCGCGCCCGGCTGTCCCACATGGCCGATCGCCGTCTGGTGCCGCATCGCCTGTTCCGGCAGTGTCGAAAAGGCGGGCGTGCCCAAGGGCTTCGCGATCCGTTCGCGAACGGCCTTGTCCCAGCCCTTGCCCGCCGCCACTTCGATCATGCGGCCCGCGACCACGAAGCCCGCATTGCAATAGGAGAACATCGCGCCCAGCGGATGCACCTGTTCCACATCCTTCAGCAGGCGGACATATTTCGCGATCCGGTCTTCGCCGCGTCCCGCATCCTTGAAGAAGTCGCCGTCGATCCCGCTCGTATGGTTGAGGAGATGCCGGAGCGTCACCTTCGCCGAAACCTCTCCGTCCGCCACCGCGAAATCGGGCAGCACGTCGCGCACCGGCGCGTCGAGGTCGAGCTTTCCCTCTTCCACAAGCTGCATGCACAAGGCGGTCGTATAGAGCTTGGTGATGGAGCCGATCTGGAACAGCGTCTCCGGCGTCGCGGGCACCTTCGTCTCGATATTGCAGACCCCCGCCGCCGCCTCTTTCATCTCGCCACCCGACCACACGGCAATCGCCGCCCCCGGCACGCCATATTGCCGCGTCAGCGTATCGAGCATGGTGCGAAGGCGGGCAGGGGAGAGGAGCATGACTTCACCGTTTTTTTGTTTGCAGGCGATCCTAACTACGCCCGGCCCCTATTCCCACCCTCCCCTCGGGGCGGGGGGCAGCGAGAAGCCGCCGCAAAACCGGGGACAACCCGCCCGGGAATTACTTTCCTCGTTTGCCTCCCCCTCGCGGGGAGGCGCGGATCGCGGAACGCGATCCGGGTGGGGGGAAGGGCCGTCAAGACAGGAAGCGGCAGGAGAGAGGATAATTCCCATTTAATCCGTACACGAACTAAATAGAAACCCCCTTCGTGACAGTTCAATGACATTCAGATGACAATCACCCCTCGCTTATCCCCGCTCCGCGCAAAACGCCTTGCCATTCGGGCATCTGGCGGCCCTCCCGGAATGCTTCTAGAGTGCCGCGCGATTCCGCCTGAAGGACTGTCACAAATGACCGAAGTTACAAGCGTCGACCACATCATCATCGCCGTCCGCGACCTCAAGGAAGCCGAGAAAAACTACACGGCGATCTTTGGCCGCGCGCCCTCCTGGAAGGGTGTCCATCCGGGCGTCGGCACGGGTAACGTCTTGTACCGCCTCGCAAATACCTATGTGGAGCTCTACGCGCCCGTCGCCGAAGGGGCGAATGCGGAGGCGCTGAAGGCTCATCTCGACGCCCATGGCGAAGGGCTCTACGGCATCGTGCTGGGCGTCGGCGACGCGGCCGCCGCCAGTGCCGCCTTCAATGCGCGCGGCCTGAAATCGGGGACACCCGTCGATGGCAAGGGCCGCGACGAGATCACCGGCGCGATCCGCGAATGGCGCACCATCGCCATGCCGAAGGATGAGGTGCGCGGCCTTTTCATGCTGGGAATTCAGCACCTTAGCCCTGCCGACGCGCTGCCGCCCGCGCCTCTGTCAGACGGCGTTTCGGAGACGCAGGCCGTCTCCGCCTGCGATCATGTCGTCGTCATGACCCCCGATGCGGAAGCCTGCAAGGCGCTTTTCGGGGACAAGTTGGGCATCCGCCTCGCCCTCGATCACACGAAGCCCGAATGGGGCGTCCGCCAGCTTTTCTTCCGCGTCGGCGGCGTCACCATCGAAGTGGTCGAGCCGCTCGACAAGGCAAAGGCGCCGAAAGCCGAGCATTTCTGGGGACTTGCCTGGAAAGCGGAGAAGGTTGAGGCCGTCCGCGACCGCCTCGCCGCCGCCGGTCTGGACGTCTCGGAAGTGAAGCCCGGCCGCAAGCAGGGCACGGCCGTCGCCACCATCCGTCCGCCGACGAATGGCGTCCCGACGATCCTGGTCGGGCCTCTCTAACCCTTTGAATCTCTTGGTGCCGCAGCCCTTTTCAGCCGGTCGTTGATCGCCTCGCCGAGCCCCGTCATGGGGATCGGCATCACCGCGATGCGCCTGCCGCCCGCTTCTCCGTCGAGCGCGCGCAGCATCGCGAAGAGGTTCGCCGCCGCTTCCGTCAGGTCGCCGGAAGCCGATAGATTCATTGAGGTTTTTGCCTTTGGCGCATCGGGGCCGAAGGCCAGCAGCACCTCGTCTTCCGCCACCTCTGCCGCGTCGAGCCTGATCGGCGATCCCGGCGCGTAATGGCTTTCGAGC
>JAGUWA010000186.1 GCA_020062605.1 Parvibaculum sp.
CCTCGCGCGCCATGCGCAGCGCCAGCGCCCGCCCGATGCCCGAACTTGCGCCTGTGATCCAGACGATCTCTTTCGTGCCGCTCATTGCAGTGCCACCTGAAGTTCCTGCCTGTCGATGCGCACAACGCGGTAGTCCACATCTTCGCCGCGCGCCCGGAAGATCACGTTCAGCCACTCCATTTTAGGCGAGTACCAGAGCTTGAGCTTGAGGTCGCCCGTCATCTCGTACTCGCGCACGGGCAGGATCTCGCCACCGGCATTCGCTTCGCGCATGCCGGTGGGGGTGATGCCGACATTCAGGATGCGGCCCTTCTGCGTATCGAGAAGCTGCTTCTGGGAAACCGTCGCCGGGTTCCAGTAGCTCGTCGGAATGATCCCCGCCGGCGCGATGAAGGTGCCGTTTGCCGAACTCGTCACTTCGAGTCCCTTTTCCGTCGCCTTCGCGCTCACCCTGTATTCGGTGCCGTCATCGTTCGTCGCCGTTTCGAGCGCGACAAGCTTGCCGTCGCGCCAGGTTTCGCGGTTCCGGTGCTCGTAGCGGAAAAGGGTGATGGGTCCGAACGACACGGCAAGCTCGATGTCGATGGCGACATGGAGGTCGTCCCCCTTGCGCGTGAAGCTGACCGTGTGGGTTCCGATGGGATCGCTTCCCCGCTCGACGCGGAAAGACAGCGCCGGCCCGGGGGACGTAGCCGGCGCTGCCGCTTCCGCGCCGAGGACGGGAAGCATGATCGCGAGAGCCGATGCAAATTGGAGCAGCGATGTCAAAGGCGGGGACCTGTAAAGGGTTTGAACCGCTGGCTCCTTGTTCCAGCTCTTATCCCCTTGGTACGCAGGCTCCCCTGCGCCGGATCACCCTCGGGAAATTCGCCGGTAGCGCGCCGAAAGCGCGAGGCTTGCCGCCACGGTCGCGTTAAGCGATTCGACGGCCCCGGTCGTGCGGATCGCCAGTGTCGCCGCCTTGAGCCCCGGCGGCAGCCCGCGCCCTTCCTCGCCGAGAACGAGGCGAAGGTTCTCCGGCCACTCATAGGCCTCGATATCGCTGCCCGCGCCATCGAGTGCGGCGAGAGGCCCCTTCGCATCCGCAAGCGCCGCCCAGTCGCCGCCCTTGAGGAAGGTCAGGCCGAACTGTGCATTCGCCCCACCGCGCAGCGCCTTCGGATGAAAGGGATGCGCCGCTCCTTCCATCAGCACGATCCGCGTGACGCCGAAGGCCGCCGCGCTGCGCAGCGCCGCGCCGAGATTGGACGGATCGCCGAGCGCCAGCACGAGTTCGAATCCTTTGGGCGACTTCGAGAAATCCGCTGTCGCCATCTGCGGCACCTCCCCGACGAGCAGGGGAAAGCCCGTACCGTTCATATCCAGCGCCTCGAACAGCGGCTTCGCCAGCACATAGCGTTCGACGGAGTAGGGCAGGGCGAGCCGGTTGAGGTCGCTTTCCGTCCGCGCCAGCGCCGCCGTGAAGCGGCTCCCGTATCGCGCCAGCGCCTCCGGCACGGTCTTCCGCCCCGAAAGGATGAACTCCCCATGCTTGCGGATGCCGCGCGATTCGCTCAGCGCCAGCCATTTCTTTGCCCGCGCATTCTGAAGGCTGTCGATTTCGCGCGCCCCGCCGTTCATTTTCTGTCCTTTTGCGAATCCCGTTATTTCGCGATCATAGAGGGGCAACAGGCAGAATAAAAAGGAACCCACCCTCCCCCTGTGGGAGGGTCGAAATTTGCGAGCGAAGCGACACAAATTTCGGGGAGGGGTAAGCTGTTAAACTGAAGGGGAGGGGACAATGCTGCAGGAAATCTTTTCAAGGGGCGACGGTCTCGACGCCATCCTCCTTGCCGCGGCCTTTCTCTTCTCGAGCGCTGGCGATCTCTTCCTCGCCCTGAAGGGCGACGGGCGCAACTTTCCGCGCGGCCTCGCCGCCTTCCTTGTCAGCCACCTCTTCTACATCGCGGTCATGGTCCCGCTCGCAAGCGCGCCGGACACGCTTGCCCTCAAGGCGACATCGCTCGCCGTCGGCCTCGGCGGCTGACACGCACGCACGTCCCGCGCGGGTACCTCCGCCGCGCGGGCTGGCGTTCCGGTCCGGTTGCGATCCGGATTTCAGGCGCTCTTGCGGCACATGCGTCTGGTGGCTTTCTCCGCGAACAGCATGCGCGCTGCGGCGTCGGGGCGCAGGTCATTCACGCGGCACCACGCCGCGAAGGCTTTCGGGTCGACCGGGATGCGGTAAACGATGGCATGGCGGCATTCGAGGCGGCGTCTTTCCCGCTCGGCTTCGCTCAGCCAATCGCTGTAGGAGGCGGGGAAATCCTCCCCGTCGCTCATCACGTCCCGGATCACGGGATAAGTCTCGGCTGTGTACCAGGGAAGGCCAACGGACTGCATCGCAAATCTCCGTTTGCTTGATGTCTGCCCCAGCCCTGGAGGAAGAATGCGTGCCGCTGCGGAAAGTGTCGAGTGAAGTTTTGTATAAGCCGCCCCGCGAACGGCAGAATGATGCCGCTGGCGGGCGTTGAAACGTCACCCTCGCCATAAGCGCGCAGGAAGCGCGTCCGTTAGTGGCAGTGCACGACGCCCGTGCTGTTGTCCATGTGGCAGCATTGCCCGGGCGGCGATGATTTGCGGCATCCGCCGCCATGCGCGTTCGCCACCGATGGCACCATCAGCGCGAGCAGGCCCAGAGCGATAATCAGCTTGGTCATGAACGCCTCCTGTCCCCTGTAAAAGGTCAGTCTATCAGAAGGAGTTCGTGCGCTTTAGCGCCGATCTGGGAACGAAACGAAGGAGAGTGGCGCTGCGGGGGGAATGGTGCTGTGGGAGAGGATTGAACTCTCGACCTCTCCCTTACCAAGGGAGTGCTCTACCACTGAGCTACCACAGCATGCTGGGAGGGCGGCGGCCCGCGCCCCGAATTGCGCCCCCGAATTGCGCCCGAAGTCTCGTCTCGAATGGTAAACAGGCGGTGAGCGTGCCCGCTCGAAACCGGCCCTCCGGAAGCGCGCGGAAAGTGCCACAGCGACCCCCCTCGCGCAAGATGGCGTAACGCACTATCTTGCCCCCGAATCCGTTTCCCCAATCCGAGTGAATTCCATGAAAAAAACCGGCCCCACCTTCGATTCCCGCACCCCCGGCGGCAAGGGCCAGGACCGCGCCGCCCAGACGCGCGAAGCCAAGGCCAAAACCGCCCGGCTCGCCGAGGCGCTCCGCGAAAACCTGAAAAAAAGGAAGGGTCAGGCAAGAGCCCGCAAGGAAGACGAAAAATAGTCCGAAAAGCGCCCGGATTAGCGGGCATGGGAGAGATATCGATGGGCTCCGGCGCGACGGCACCTCCGGGGTGACTTGGGCCCCCGCTCCCCCTATAAACCGCTGAACCCCAACCGGGACGCATCCATGGACACAATACACATTCGCGGCGGCCGCCGGCTCAAGGGCCGGATCGCCGTAAGCGGCGCGAAAAACGCGGCCCTGCCGCTGATGACGGCGTCCCTGCTGACGGACGAGCCGCTCACCCTCACCAACATGCCGCGCCTTGCGGATGTGCGCACGCTCGGCCGCCTTCTCGATGTCCTGGGCGCGGATATGTCCCTTGACGGGGGCGCCGATGCCGACGTGATGACGCTGCACGCGAAGGACATCAGGTCCACCACCGCGCCTTACGAGATCGTCTCGAAGATCCGCGCGAGCTTCTGGGTCCTCGGTCCGCTCCTTGCGCGCTGCCATGACGCGAAGGTCTCGCTGCCGGGCGGCTGCGCCATCGGCGCGCGCCCCGTCGACCTTTACATAAAGGGCCTCCAGAAGATGGGCGCCGGGATCGACCTCGTGGACGGCTATGTCCATGCCTCCGCCCCCGGCGGTCTCAAGGGCGCGGTCATCCGCTCGCCCATCGTCTCCGTCGGTGCCACGCACACGCTGATGATGGCCGCCACCCTCGCCGACGGCGTCACCGTGCTGGAAAATGCCGCCCGCGAGCCCGAAATCGGCGATGTCGCGAACTGTCTCGCCGCCATGGGCGCGAAGATCGAGGGCATCGGCACCTCCACGCTCCGCATCGAAGGCGTCGAAAAACTCCACGGCGCCACTCACCGCGTCATTTCGGACCGCATCGAGGCCGGCACCTATGCCATCGCCGCCGCCATGACCGGCGGCGAGATCGTGCTCGAAGGCGCCATCGGAGAAACCTTCGACGCCGCGCTCTCCGTGCTCCGCGCCGCCGGTGCCGAGGTC